>JAITLB010000082.1 GCA_031278175.1 Christensenellaceae bacterium | reverse complement strand
GAACTAATATCACTGCCACCCAAAAACTCAAACGAAATATGCGCATCAGCATCGTTAATCGCCTGCGTCATAACTTGCGGAGGCATATCTTGAGCATTTACTGCAATTTCGCCCTCTTTGTTCTCAGTTTTAAGCAAGTCAAAACATAGAGTCAATGCGATCGCTATAAGTAATACCAGCGTTACTATTCTAGTCAACCTTGTATGTGAGGTAAGTGTTATGTCTATCTTGAACAACTTTCCGCCTCCTTTTGAATTCAACCACGCTAAAGTGTATTATTAACCCGATAAAAATTAATTCAGCTATCCAAGATGCAACGAGAAAAATGATACTTTCTGGAAGGGCATATGCTGGATTGCTAACCAGATATCTCACTCTATCGCCAACATAATAATATTTGCCGCGAGAACCAGCAGGTTTTGGATACTCGCATACATATTCCTTTCCGTCGACAACATATGTGATTTTCTGTATCCCTGGTCTTCCCGCACTTTCAACAGCAATGACAGGAGCCCAACCACATTTTTCAAAACCTCTTTCAAAAAAGCCATGGACACATGTGAACAATATTAAAATCAGTCCAAATACTATCATTTGTACTTTATATCCGATGTCAAAAGGCACTCTTTTTCGTTTCTTCATTTATTCTCTCCTAACTAATTTTATAGCGGCAAAAATGTTTATCGCTATTATTGCAGCTTAATTTGAGCATATTATCACAACCCAATTGAAAGAAATGTGTTTACATTTACAACCTCACAATCGTGAATATCCACGAACAGTAGGGAACTTCCCACTTGATGACGCAAGAATTGTAAACTCGCAGTTTTCCACTAGATAATTGATAATTCGAGAAATCCGCTGACATGGGTTTAATAAAAACATATGTCATATTGTTTTCCGAACTAATATCACTGCCACCCAAAAACTCAAACGAAATATACTCAAATCACCATCGTTAATCGCCTGCGTCATAACTTGCGGAGGCATATCTTGAGCATTTCCTGCGATTTCTCCCTCTATGTTCTCAGGTTTAAGCAAGTCAAAACATAGAGTCAATGCGATCGCTATAAGTAACACCAGCTATTCTAGTCAATCTTGTATGTGAGGTAAGTGTTATGTCTATCTTGAACAACTTTCCGCCTCCTTTTGAATTCAACCACGCTAAAGTGTATTATTACCCCAATTAAAAGTAATTCAAATATCCAAAATGCAAAGAGAAAAACGAT
Source organism: Christensenellaceae bacterium (assembly GCA_031278175.1). Classification (GTDB taxonomy): domain Bacteria; phylum Bacillota; class Clostridia; order Christensenellales; family DTU072; genus JAITLB01. Next base: position 3,818 of record JAITLB010000082.1, on the reverse strand, counting down.
ACTTTCTGGAAGGGCATGTGATGGATTACTAACCACATATCTCATGCTATCGCCAACATAATAATATTTGCCGAGAGATCCAGAAGGTGTTGGATACTCGCATACATATTCTTTTCCGTCAACAACATATGTAATTTTCTGTATCCCCCGTTTCCCCGCACTTTCAACAGCAATGATAGGTGCCCTGCCACATTTTTCAAAACCTCTTAGATAAAAGCCATGAACAGATGTGAACAATATTAAAATCAGTCCAAATACTATCATTTGTACTTTATATGCGATGTCAAATGGCACTCTTTTTTGTTTTTTCATTTATTCTTCTCCTAACTAATTTTATGGCGACAAAAATGTTTATCGCTATTATTGCAGTTCAATTTGAGCATATTATCACACCCAAATTGAAAGAAATGTGTTTGCATTTTCAATCGCACCATCGTGAATATCCACGAACAGTAGCGAGCTTTCCACTTGATGGCGCAAGAATTGTAAGCTTGCAGTTTTCCATCAGCATCGTTAATCGCCAGCGTCATAACTTGCGGAGGGATACCTTGAGCATTTCCTGCAATTTCGTCACCATTGTTCTCGGTTTTAAGCAAATCAAAACATAGAGTCAATGCGATCGCTATAAGTAACACCTACTATTCTAGTCAGCCTTATATGTGAAGTAAGTGTTATGCCTATCTTGAACAACTCTTCTCCTCCTTTTGAATTCAGCCACATTTGTGAGTATTATTGCACCAATAGAAAGTAATAAAACTATCCCAAATTCAATGGAAAAAGCGATACTTTCTGGAAGAGCATGTGCTGGATTGCTAACCACATATCTAATACTATCACCAACATAATAATGTTTGCTGCCAGAAGGTACTGAATACTCGCATACATATTCTTTCCCATCAACAACATATGTGATTTTTTGTATCCATGGTTTTTTCGGACTTTCAACAGCAATGACAGGTGCCCAACCACATTTTTCAAAAGCTCTAAAAGTAATGCCAAGATTACATGTGGCCAATATTAATAACAGTCCAAATAGCATCATTCGTGCTTTATATCTGAAGTCAAAAGGCACTCTTTTTCGTTTTTTCATTTATTCTTCTCCTAACTAATTTTATAGTGACAAAAACGCTTAACACTATTATTGCTGTTGCGATTGCGCATATTATCACGACAAGATCAATGTGAAATGTGTTTACATTTTCAAACACATCATAGTGAATATCCACGAATAGCAGCGAACTTTCCGAATAACTTGCAACACCTGTATCGGCAGAAAATCGATAGTATCCATCTACTACATCCGCATTTGTTGTTGTGTTTTCAAATAAAAGTTCTTGCCCCAAAAATGTTGCCGTAAGGGTGGGTTCCTTATATCCGTCCACTTTCTTTGCGAAAAGAACAATCTTTTCGTCAGGAGCAAAATGACTTTTTTCAGGTTCGAGCATTCCGCCGTAACCCAGCAAATTTACATCTATCCTAATCAAATACGATGTCTCGACTGCAATATTGATTTGACGCGTAACCGTTCCGAACTCGCAATTTCCGTTAATAAAATCGGCTTTGCGCTCAATCCCGTTAATGACCGCACTTTTTATACCTATATTGTGCTTTCCACCTGCGTCCAACCCTAAAACCGCATTTTCTTGTGGCAAATAATATTTCCTGTCACCGATTATTTTCACGGCGGTGCCCGACATGTTTTGTTCGTTAGACGAAACTGTGAGCGTCCTTTGTTCTAACGCACCCGCCTCGTACGTCCAATAATTATCAAAATCAAAGCCGATCAAGTTTTTAGCTTGTAAAAACTGTGTGGGCGATAATGTCGTTATCCCGTCCGAGTCGCCAGATGCCACGGCGACCATTCCATATAATGAGTAGCAGTTTACGATATCAATGGTTTCGTATTTGACGGCAATAAAGCTGGCATTTCTTACTGGTGTTGAATCAAAGCTTTCCGAGATGACATCTGCTACAGAAAACGATGTTTTGATTTCGCCACTCCCAGCTCCTCCGCTAATGCCTATAAGACCACCCACCAAATGTCCTTTAACTCTGCCGCCACTAAATGAGTTTGAAATAATGCCACAAGAGTTTTCGGCGATCAATCCGCCCGATGTCCTCCCAACAACATCACCGTCAAATGAACAGTTGTCTATATCGCCAAAATTCTCGGCTATTAAACCGCCAGCCCTAACGCTTGCATTGACGCTACCTTTAGCGTGAACGTTCTCAACCGTGCCACAATTTAATCCTGCAAGCACTGCAGACTTTTGTCCGCCTTTAATATCGGTAAAATCGAAAAAGAGATTTTTAATATGCAATGAGTTTTGCGATAAAAGTCCCGAATATTCGCCCGCTCTATCAATATGTAAATTCCAAAGCGTATAACCGCCACCATCGAATACACAAGTACCCATTGAGTATGTATCGAGTGGTTGCCACCCGTGTGTTTCAGAGTCGCTAACTTGCCCGTGCCAACTTTCGTCTGTTGCTAAGTCGATGTCGTTTGTTAGTCTGAAAATAACCCGCGAATAATGGTTGTCTGTGAGTTTGAATAAATCTTGCGCACTGGAAATGCAGACAGCGGTGTTTTGATATTCAGCTTGCGCAAGAACAACATCATCCGTATGCACATACGAAACGAGAAACACTCCAATCACTAAGAGTAAAAGAATTATAGACAAACCCATTGACTGTCTGATAACTTTCCTTTCCATCAACACGCTCCAAACCACAAGCCGATATCATAAAATATACTTTACCTCTCATGTACGCTATATTATATTACTTTGGGGGCAATTTGTCAAATTGAGCTAAAAATAAACAGAAAAGGCACATTTCACTTACACTAAGGCTTTTGAAACGTGAAAGTGTTGTGCCTAAAAAAGATTTTACAGGTCACTTATGCTTTTGTGCCAATAAACAGCATTGCGTTGTAGGTAATGCTCACCTACGTTGTTATAGAATGGTCTTCAGCGCACATCAATTATTGCGCGTGATTAGTGCTTTAAAGGCATCTATCTCAGCTTACTTATGCTTGAATTCAAACATTAAAGAATTGTCAAGCAACTATACAGTTACATTGCTATGCAAAATACTAAGTTTGCCATGTCCATCGCATTATATGGTTAAACTGTCAAGAGATATCAGGCGAGAGGGAAACAGTACGATTTCAATACCTTTCCTGGACTACAACGAAAGATTCAAGGAATACTTGCTTACAGGCAAATGACATTATTTGTGAATAGATTAAACCAAAAGGAATATAATATGAAAGGGGTGCATCGATTAATGAAAATGCTAGGTGTCTTCGGGCCAAACGATGCAAACTAAATGCTAATATTAAGCGCAAGCCACAAATAATAGCAAAATTATACCAAATAGAGAGTTTAAGCTAGCCATCAATAGGTTACACTAAGCAAACAGAAAACAACTCAAAGCATGTCCATAGTAGCGCAACGTAGACAGTGGATTAATGGAATACTTATTTGGATATTGAAATCTGAGATGTACTACCTAAAATGGTTTCCATTGCAAACAAGAACTTATATGCAATTGCTTACAATGTCGAATTTCACAATAATGATATATTCAAAGGAAAATTAAATGGTCTAACTCAAATGGTATTTAGAAATCACACCATTACAGTTGAATATTATTATTTTTTATATCTACTTGAGAGAGCACTTCATTTGACATTTAATACAGCTCTTTTATTTTGTCACATTGATTAGTCATATACAAATATCGATACAATACACAATGCCTTTGTGCGTTAGTGAGGCTTTTGGAAATTATCTCTTCATTTGTTTCAGGCA
>JAITLB010000021.1 GCA_031278175.1 Christensenellaceae bacterium | reverse complement strand
ACTAAATGTCTTATGACATTCTTTGCATAGATAACGTTGTTTCTTAGTCATTTTTCCGTTCTTAACTATGTTTTCAGAATTGCAATACGGACAATTATGCATTTTGCTGTTGCTATTATATGTATCAATTGGAATCGTTTCTACAAAGTTTAGAACTGTTACTAATTTGTCGTGATCAAATTTAGTCAAAAACTCGATTATTTTGGTCATTGTATCATTCATGGCGCAACCTCAAATAAGTTGATATGGGTTAATTATAGCATATTATTTGCATAATCACAAACAAGTCACCTATGGCCTTTCTTTTTTTTGCGATTGTTTATTTGTATATCTTCTTTCACCCTTTCGTACTCACCAGAAACAATACCTGTCTGGTCGCTAACAACCCTCCCATCTGACAACACAACAACTCTATTAGCAAAACCATCGGCAAATTCTCTATCGTGCGAAACAACAATGACTAAACGTTCTTTTGCCACATTTTTCAATAACTCGTAAATTTCTTGTGAAGTTTTGCTATCCAAATTACCCGTAGGCTCATCGCAAAGTATAATTTTGCTATCTTTAGCAATAGCACGAGCAATAGCAACTCTCTGCTGTTGTCCGCCGCTCAATGTGTTAATCTTCCTTTGTGCCAATTCTTCCATACCAACCAGTCGCAGAGCATCTTGGGCACGTTGATGAGTCAGCTCTTTATTGTTACCTTGAATCCGACACGCTAGACGGATATTCTCTATAACCGAATAATCATTCAGTAAATTGTATTCTTGAAAAATTAAACTGATGTAATAATTTCTATAAAAATCGAAATCTGATTCCCCGAACTTGCTTAATTTTTCATCATTAATAATAATTTCTCCAGCCGAGGGTTTATCGATTCCCGCTATCATATTTAATAACGTGGTTTTGCCGCAACCACTTTTTCCAACAATGGCCACTAACCCATTATCTTGAAATTTGATAGATATGCCATCAAGCGCTTGAACTTTTATGCCATTTTTTTTGTTGACGATGTATTCCTTTTTTAAATCTATCAGTTCTAACATAATATCTTCCTTTTCCCAGATATATCTCGCGCTCATTTTGCTAATTTAAATGAACTTTATTAAGTAACATAATACTACAAATAAAGTAAAAATGCAATCAAAACGATTGTGGTCATTTGCTCTGCTACCACTAAAGTAGAGACGCAAAAAACAAAGTAGCAAATGCTCTGCTACCATTAAAGAGGACACGCAAAAAAGCAAAGCAGCAAAACTTTGGAGGTATCTCATATGAGAAAGAGAAAACATGGTGTAGGTGCTATAAAACGTGCACTTACAACCCTCACTACTGGACTTAAGTCCGCTAGTGAGGTGGGCAACGTTTAGAGCTTACCACTTCCGCAATTTGCAAACGACAACAGTGCTACGACATGTACGAACTTAAGCATTTTCGAAATAAGTCGACAGTTCCGCTTATTCAAAAGCGTTTAGACTAAGTGCAGTTAAAGAGTATATCCAAGGCGAGTCCTCATTAAGAGATTTATGCCTAAAACACAATATTTCAGATAGTTCTGTTTTATAAAGATGGGTTTTATGGTATAATAAGGCATCGAATTTGTGGACTACGATCCAATCAAAGGAATTTATCACATGAAAAGCAGAAACTTAACAATTGATGAGAAATTAGAAGTTGTAAAATTTTGCCTTGGTAGCAAATTCGACTACAAACTCACCGCTGAACACTTTAAAGTGCCGTATAATCAAGTTTACCAATGGGTAAAAAAATACAATATCAATGGCATTGACGGATTACGAGACAACCGAGGACACCACAAGACTGAAGAGGAAATGACCGAGGTAGAACGCCTAAAAAGAGATCTTAATAAGGCAATGTGCAAATTAGAGTGTTTACAAATGGAGAATGAAATTTTAAAAAAAGGAAATAGAGGTAAGACAAATTTCTCAAAAACCAGACAGGAGGAAAAATATCTAGTTGTTAAAGGATTGAGTAGTAAGTATCCAGTTAAATTGCAATGCAAAACACCCAGTTTGCCCCGTTCTTCGTATTATAAGTGGGCAACCTGGCATGACCTGCCGAGAAAGAAAGTTGTGCGATTTCAAGACTTATCCTAGATCACCACGAAACTTTCAATAAGATGCTAGGTTACAGGCGGATGACATTATTCATGAATACATTAAAACAAAAGAAATACAACAAAAAACGAATTCGTCGCTTAATGAAAATGCTCGGAGTTCCTCTGCTATATGTCGCAAACGTAAGGGCTTTATTAAGTGCAAGCCTCAAATTACAGCAGAAAATATTCTAAATAGAGAGTTTAACGCAGTCCCCCAAATGAAAGTAGATGACCATTGCAGGCGAGTTTAAGATCCAATGAACTGGTAAAAAATTGTTTTTAAGTGCTATCTATGACCTCTACGACAAGAGCATAATTTTTTATGTCGTTAGCAATCGCAATGATAATAAGCTGGTTTTTGATAACTTTGATTCGCTGTGTCTGCAAACCCTCTGATCCATTACGATCGAGGCCCCTGTATACAGGCAAAAAACTCTGGGCTGAACTTGACGGACAAGGAATAATTCATAACATGTCTAGAGTCTGCCGTTGTATAGAAAGGGTCCTATGGCAGGTGTCTTCGGAATATTGAAAACTTAGATGTTCTACCTTAATAGCTTTCACAGCGAACAAGAACAGAGAGATGCAATTGATAACTATATCGATTTTTGTACTAATGGTAGGTTCCAAGAAAACTTAAATGGAATGACACCAATTCAATTTAGAAATCAACCACTCGATGCTTAATATTTTATTTCTTTTTGTGTCTACTTAACAGGAGGCAGTTCAAAAGACGGCGATTTTTTGTTTCGGATTGGTTAAGGAATAGAAAAACTGTAGAGTTTTTTGGGATTGGTGAAAGCGTCTATAATCCCGATTTTGATTATGGCGAATTTGCCGCAATTAAAAGTCAGGCAGGGCTTAATCGATTTAAGGTTAGCACAAAGAATGGATAGAAAAGACCACCGCAATCGGCATTAGAGCGCAAGCAGGCAGATATGGCGAGACTTACGCGCACAAGGGGCTTTGCGTTTGAATTTGGAATGTGGATAGGTCCCCCGAGTTTAAAATTTAACTAATAAAAGAGTTTGAACGTCTAAAAAAGATGAGCGAGAGACTCTTGAGTGGACTGCAAAACGCGAGATCGCAAAAATTAACTATCGCATACATAGCGATGCGATAAAAGATAGTTTGATAGTTTCGCCGCTTAGTGACAAGCAAGTTTAATACGTTTACGCAAATGAAGCGGATATGCTGAACATTGCGCAGTTTGGGAAAGCTGCGAGTGAATAGAAAGCAGAGAATCTCGATAAAAACGGCAACATGCGCGACTATGCTAGTCTGGAACACTACTCGTGCTTGCCAACTTGAAAGTTGTAACGCAATTTTGATAGAGCAAGGGTTGCCGCAATCGGAACGGATCGTGTTTCTCAATAAGACAGCAAAAAAGAAACTTGAAGCGCTTCTAACGGCGCAAACAGAACAAGAAAAACTACTGGCTGTATAAGATCGGAAACAAAAAATAAATATAAACAGGATCGATATATGAAAAAGATTGACGGACTTACACCTGATATAGTGGCAGAGCGGATCAAGGATCTGAAAGCGGTGTTCCCCGAGATTTTCGAAGACGGACAGGTGGACTTTGATGCGTTGCGGAACCTACTCGGCGAGTATATAGAGGACGCACGGGAAAAGTATTCGTTCACTTGGGCAGGTAAGCTAGACGCGATACGCCTAGCGCAAAAGCGCAGTACGGGGACGCTAAGACCTTGCAGAGCGGAAAGTGTCGATTTTGATACCTCCGAAAACCTCTATATAGAAGGCGACAATTTAGAGGTTTTGAAGCTACTGTCGGGCAGTTATATGAACCGCGTCAAAATGATATACATAGACCCGCCTTATAACACTGGCAACGATTTTGTGTATGCGGACGATTTCTCCGATAGCATAGCGAACTATAAGCAAGTAATAGGCGATTCGGCAAAGAGCAATGCTGAAACAGCAGGGCGATATCACACAAATTGGCTCAACATGATGTTGCCGCGTTTGAAATTGGCGAGGGTCCTTTTGCAGGCGGACGGCATTATTTTTGTTAGTTGCGATGACAACGAATCAACAAACCTTAAAAAGCTAATGGATGAGGTGTTCGGTGAGTATAATTACATAGGACAAATAACAGTTGTTGGGAATCCGGGCGGACGCGATTACGGCGGAATAGCTCGAATGCACGACTATATATATGTCTATTCCAAGACCGATGCGGCAAGATTGAATTTAATAGAGGATAAAGAGAACTGTTTTACTCAATTCGATGAGCGCGGCGGCTTTGAGTTGCGCGAGCTACGCAATAGAAACATAAAGTTTAATAAAGAAAACCGTCCAAATTTATACTATCCTTTTCACATAAATACAATGAGCGCAGATGCAAATGGGCTTTATGAAATTTCATTGGAACCCAAAGTCGGGTGGTTAAAACTATACCCGTTAGAGTCACAAGGCATAAACACGGTCTGGCGGTGGGGAAAAGAAAAGTCAAAAGCAAATTTGAATACCGAAATTAAAGCGAAAAGAATGATAAACGGCGGTTACCAAATCGTTGAAAAATACCGCGAGAGTCGTGTTATGGCACGGTCGGTTTGGTGGGATAAGGATACGAACACCGAAAAAGGAACGCTTACCGTAAAAGAACTTTTCAATAGTAAGGTTTTTGACTATCCGAAACCTGTCGAGTTGCTTATAAAAATGCTACAAATGGGAACGTGCCCCAACGAGGGCGATATTGTACTCGATTTTTTTAGCGGTTCGGCAACAACGGCGCACGCGGTTATGCAACAAAATGCTGCGGATAATGGCAATCGCAAATTTATATGTATACAGTTGCCGGAGCTAATCGATGCAGAAACCAATGCCTTCAAAGCGGGTTATAAAAACCTTTGCGAAATAGGAAAAGAGCGCATCCGCCGGGCTGCCAAAAAAATTAAAGATGACGCGCCTATGCTGACGGCTGAGCTTGATACAGGCTTTAAGGTGTTTAAGCTAGACACCTCGAACCTAAAAAGGTGGAACAACGAATATACGCGCGACTATGACGAACTCGCAATGCGGATAAAAGACTTTTACGAGTATCTAATGCCAGACCGCACACCCTTAGACATGGTATACGAGATTATGCTCAAATACAGCTTGCCGTTGACGTTGCCTGTAGAGGCGGTAACAGTTGCAAATGCGACTGTGCATATGATCTCGCACGCAGGCGATGAAAGCGTGGACGCATACAAAGTGCTTGTGTGCATGCAAGAGGACTTGAGTATAGAGCAAATGGAAAGCTTATCCGCATTAGGCGCGGGCACATTATTCTTTGCCGACCGATGTTTCGCTGACACCAATGCCATGACAAATTGCGACGAAATACTCAAAAAAGCCGTACAAGAAATGAGGTTGTTTTAATATGCTATCTTGAAAAGAAGAACTTGTTCTAAAAGAGGTTTTACGTCAAGATAAAAAAAAAGACCTGGAACTGCAGCGATTATTTATTTAGAAAGTCTAAATTTGTATGAAACAATAGATATAGTGTATCCATTAGAAAGGAAAGGACTTGTTAAAAATTACAATACTATGTCTAGTGCCGTTGCGCTTCCTACGCAAGCGGGGTGTATGTACGTGAAGTGGACCACAACAATTTTATGCAAAGAGCACGAACATATAGGGCAAATCTGCAACATGAAATGTAAAGTTTTGATTTATTTTTAAAATAATTTTGTAAAGCACGTACTTTTACATGTGTCAAAACTATAACAAATAACCAAAAATATATGATAAATAAAAGAAAAAGTAGGATTTTTAAAGAATTTTTTATTCTCAAAAAAAATGTTTGCATTTTGCAACATTTATGATAAACTTATAGTACCCTAATCTGGAGGCATACTTATGGTCGAAAATACTCCCACGGAAGTAAAAAATGAGACCTTAGATCCCAATGACTTGCCCGCTAAACCATTAGCGACAAAAGGTATAATGGGTTTCTATAATAAACATTTCAACAAAGACGGTTTTCAATTAACTGTCAAAGAGCGGAACTGGACATTATATGATGCAGGCAATTCCGCAATCTTTATGTTTTTCGTTTTAATTGGCGTTTCGATAGGGGATTTGGCCCATGGAGTACCCTTTTTTGGTGATAATCCTACTACTTCAATGTCAATATTTAATGCGGGAACAGGTTTAATAGTTGCACTTTTAGGTCCAGTTCTTGGTGCTATTGCAGATAATCGAGGAAGGAAAAAATCGCTGTTTAGGTTTTTTGTAATTGTGGGTCTTTGTGGTTGCTATGGTTCTGTGATCGCTAATATTGCAGGATTTAGTGGAAGCGATGTTGGGTTCTTTGCTATATTTGCATTTTTCATGATCTTGATCCTAATCGGCATAGGTGGCAGTCTGCTATTTTATGATTCGATGTTAGCCGATGTCACAACCCCAAAGAGAAGCGATCGAGTATCTTCGGCTGGATATGCTATTGGATATGTTGGGAGTCTTGTCCCATTTGTGGTATGTCTTTTAGTGTATTATTTCTTTATGGATCCAGCCGCATCTGTTACTGATTATGGTGTAGATGAGCAAATGGGATACAACTTATTAAGGCTAGCTATGTCGGGATGTATTGTCTTATCTGGCACGTGGTGGTTAATTTGGACGCGCCCACTTTTAAAGACATATAAGCAAACAACAGGTGTCGATCCTGTCGAGCATCAAATTAAAGATGCATTTGCAAAGATAGGAAAAACCTTTAGAGAGCTAAAAAAATATAAAGCACCGTTTTTATTTCTACTTGCGTTCTTCTTTTATGTTAATGGTGTCAATACAATTATCGCATTATCTGCTACATACGCAAAAGAGGTTTTGACGATTACGGCACCTGAAATTTCAGGTTCCACACTAAATATATTTTTGATTGCAGCGCTAATTATGACTCAAATCGTAGCAGCCTCAATGAGTATTGTTTTTGGTAAGATGTCTAATAAAATCGGCGAAAGACCACTAATAATGGTTTGTGTTTTAGGTTATCTATTGTTTGTATCATATGGTGTATTCATGCATAACATATTTGATTTCTTTATTCTTGCATTTGGTGTGGGCATATTCCTTGGTGGGATACAGGCACTTTCTAGAAGTTACTTCTCTAAATTGGCACCGCTTGAAAAGCAATCCGAATTCTTTGGACTTTATGATATATTTAACAAGTGCTCAAACTTTTTAGGTAGTTTCATTTATGCGGGAATAACAACACCATTGGCATTAGCGCGTGATAGCGGAAAAGATGTTGCTATAGACATTTTTGGGCGTAGGTTAGACGTTCCGCAAATAGGTGTAGCATTCTTAACACTATTTTTTGTAGTGGGACTATTACTATTATTCCTTGTGCCACACAATAGTGTTGACAAGGATAGACGAGTAAAAGTAGAAAAAAATGTTGCAGAAGATGTAGAATAAAAACCTGCACATAGCAATTATAATTAAAAAGCAACTTAAAGTTGGTCGGCATTTTATGAGTTAAACTCTATAGATTTCCGACCTCTTAAGTTGCTTTTCTATTTGCCGTAAGTGAAATATTTTCCGATGACTTGAATGAGATTTAAAATTTCACGATTAGATGTTTAGCAATAAAAAATTTCTCATTAAATTAGATCGAAAGTTTTAGTATAGTGGTCATAAATAGCATTTTGCAGTATATAGTTTTAAAATGAATGCGAGGATACTAGTTTTTGAGGTGACGGTCTATATGCAGTAAACATGCTAGCAGTTAATAAAGTCGCAAGAGCGTTGGTGCAGTGTATGAGAGTATCATACAGTAGCAGACGATTAAGTGATTTTAAACATTTGCAAACAAGCCCTTGATTATTGGGTTGCGCCTACATTATTTAGAGAATAACATTTGCTGATTTTCTGCCCTTATAGCACCGATAACAGTTGATCTATTGTCTAACAGCAATCAAACATTGCTTTTGTGTTTTCCGTCTAATAACAGGATTGCTAGCATATAATATGTGTTTAAAGGAGAGTTATGAACGGAATAGATTATACGTTTTGTGAATTGCGAGACAAGGAGGTTATCAATATAGCTGATGGTAAGCAACTTGGGCGGATTGTTGACCTCGGACTTCATGGTGGTGGTAGAGTAGCGGGAATTGTAGTCCCAGGAGAGAAAAAGTTCTTAAAATCGCTAACGTCTGGTGATAGTATATATATTCCATGGGTATGCGTTATAAAGATAGGTGATGATGTAATCTTAGTAGATTTACCATGTGTCTCTAATGTTGCAGGTTGCGACATACAAAAATGTTGACATCTAAAATGCGACAAAAAAATAGTTTAAATTTAAGCACATAAACGCGAATTAACATCCTAATTCTCAGCCACTTTATATTACTAACAAAATCCCAGTTTTACAGGCAAGTGTAGAAATTGCTTTGTGTCTTAAATTCTCGAATAAATGCTGTATTTGCACGCTAGAAGCGCTACAAGTGGCGCGTCTGAATAAGTCTTAATAAAAAGCTTGACAATTGAAACCAATGCCGTGTTGGTGTGTTTAACCATGTCTGAGAGCATTTCTCAATCTCAACAAAATGCGGGTAGTTTTTTAAATACTGTGAAAATTTTGATTATAATCAACATCTGTAACTTTAATTGCGATGCACGCGACAAAACACGAGCATGCGCAGTCTTTGTCGAAATAGCTCGAATATTTGGTGAAATTGTCTTTTTTACCCGAGCTGGTTAAATGCTGATATTGTTGTGATAAAATATAAGCGAGATAATAACTTTAATAACTTAATAAAATCTACGACATAGGGGAAACTTCAGTGAAAAGCAATACAATTAGCACATACAAGGAATTGGCTCGCGAGGCTAAAAGGCGCATGCGCATGAATAATTATGCTGTGTCAGAACAACTTAGAGAATCGGGATTGATGGGGAAAAAGTTTGCATTAGGTGGCAAGTATCTGTCCATCGAAGAAACATACGAATATTATTGCAAAATTTCTTCATTTTTAGAAGATGGATTGGTATGTTGTGCAGTGGGAAACTTATTAGATATGGATGCACTTGCAAAAATGAGTCCAACCGAGAAAGAAAGGCTTGTATTCAAAACGGCACAATTATATCGCGAAATGAAATCTGATTACGATAAGCATAGGAACTCTGCCAGAAAATGAGCTTTTTGAGATAAATATTCTATTTCGATCGAGTTGATAGCATAAATAAATAGTGGAAAATTTATTTGCAAGTGTGGTTTTAAAGCAACGATGTGGTAATGAGATTGCTGATTTTTAGCACGTTGACAATCTCTAAGTCCTGGATAATAAAATATTCCAAGACTTAGAGTAAAATGTGAAAAATGTCAAAATTATTTTAGTTATGATACGCGAATGATTGATCTCTGTCACAAAAAGTTGAAAGATCCTATTGCTAAGTAAGTTATTAGTGCCAATATGCCCATTTCAATTACTCGCACACCTAGATAAACGAACAGTGAGTGTCTACCTGGGATGGTAAGCGGGAAATGCCATTTTCTATTCAAAGCTGGCAATAAAGATTTTCTTTTTTGGTAAAAGGCAACACCTATTGCAGCACCAATTAAGAACCAGCCGATATATGGAGCAATTGGGAAGTAATCCGAAGTCATTGACCAAACTTTCTGGTTATAGAAGAAAAGCCCCCAAATGAAAGAGTTGTTTTCTGATACTGAAAGATATCCCGCATTGACTGGTTCTACAAAATAGACTTTGTATAGTTGAGTAATAAGCAATCCTAGTGTAAAAAGGATGGTCGCTTTAAGCACATGATTTTTCTTAGTAATAAAATTCAGTAATTGATTCATTAGTGAGTAGATAAGCATGCAAGATGCCAAACAATGGAGCACACCAAAAACTATTAAGAAGCCATCAGTTTTTGTGACAACATTAGCTAAATAGGTTATCAAAGTTAGCATGAGCGCAACTGCTGCCAATTTAAGGGCGCGTTTAAAGTTGCTACGGCAAAAAGAAGTACAGATGCCAGCAACAATGAAGAAGATGTAGATGATAATAGGGCGCCAAGAGTCACGTACTGGTGAGAGCCAATAGAGAGATGCAAAATCTACGGCCTTAACAAGCGCAGGAATCCCTGATGCTGACCATGTGCCATTCAAAATCCCATTAATGTCATACATCGTATGATCAAGGGCCACAAAAAGTATGCAAATGCCACGGAGCAAATCAAGCTCCCACGCGCGCCCTTGCCATTTATTTCTTTTTGAAAGAGTGTTTTTATTCATTTGTATTCAACCTTATCTTTTATTGGTTTGCCATTTATTATTCGGAATGTCTCAAATCTATCTTTGTATTCATGTACAAGCAGGCTCGGTTCGCGCTTGCTGAAATATATTTGTGGCACTTCTGACTGAGTTTGTGTCTGTGCTTGATATGCGTTTTGCGTTGGTGGATACACAGGAGGCACATACGCATTCGGATCTACATATCTATTTGTGTGTTGATAGGGGTAGGTCGTATTCGTGGTAGTGGGTTGATTCTCAATGGCGGGAGAATTACTCTGCGCGTTAGACTCAGTCGAATTAGTTGCTTTTGGTGTATCTGTGTTTGTTTTAGTGCGCTTCCATACTGGATTTGCAAATCCAGTTTTTACACCTCTAAACGGTTTTAAGAAGATATGCCATCCACTTGTTATTACAGCAAACACCATGCACAACGTAAATCCCGATATATACAGGTTAGCATAAAGTCCACCTGCAAAGGGATCGAACCCTGTAGCAAAATGCATAATGACACCAAACAGCGCGTATAATGCAGGTAGCCAGAGTCCAAAGAAAATGCTGATCTTATAAAGAACGACAAACAAGAATTTAAGGAATATGAATATGAGTTTTAATAACGAACCAAGAAAAAGCCCTAAAGCAGTGGCCTCTTTTTCTTCAATTACTCTTTCCTCTATAACGCGTTTTTTAGCCATATTCTTTCCTCGAAAAACTCGTACCAGCTATTTTATAATATCGCACTCAAGATATTTGACCAACTTTTTTGGTACTGTTACAGAACCATCTTCATTTTGATAGTTCTCGAGGATCGCTGCTACTGTCCTTCCAACTGCGAGACCGCTTCCATTGAGAGTGTGGACAAACTTCAAACTGCCATCTGCGTCACGATATCTAATATTTGCACGACGCGCCTGAAAATCTTTAAAGTTTGAACAACTGCTAATTTCAACGTATTTTTCGTATGAAGGCAAGTATACCTCAATGTCGTAAGTAATAGCACTAGAAAAACCTACATCGCCAGAGCACAATTTGACTGTGCGATATGGCAGTTCTAACTCCTGCAATATTTTTTCTGCGTCAGAGGTAAGAGTCTCTAATTCTAACATGCTATTATCAGGTGTAGTAAATTTGACTAGCTCTACCTTGTTAAACTGGTGTTGGCGAATGAGTCCGCGCGTGTCTCGTCCCGCGCTACCAGCTTCGCTTCTAAAACATGCACTGTATGCACAATACTTTATAGGTAGATTTGTCAGAGGAAGAATTTCATTGCGATGCAAATTAGTTACTGGCACTTCTGCGGTTGGGATCAAATAATAATTAGTGCCAGTTAAGTGAAAAAGGCCATCTTCAAATTTAGGCAACTGCCCAGTCCCAACCAAGCTATCTCTATTTACAATATAAGGCGGGAAAATTTCCTCGTATCCTGATTTTGTATGTGTGTCGAGCATAAAATTATATACGGCTCGTTCCAATCTGGCCCCAGCCCCGTGATAAACGGTAAATCTAGCGCCAGCAATTTTTGCCGCTTCAGTCGGGGATAATATTTTAAGTTTTTCCCCTATATCCCAATGCGCAAGCGGTTTAAAACCAAAATCGCGTAGAGTCCCATAGCGATGCAATTCTGGATTATCTTCAGAGTCTTTGCCAAAAGGCACGGAGTCATCAATAATATTGGGAATAGCATACATCAATTCCTTTAATTGGTTTTCGACATCGATCAATTTTGCATCGCTGATTTTGATCTTTTCAGCGAGATCTTTCATTTCTGAAATAAGAGGTGCTACATTCTGACCAGAAGCCTTGAGAGACGCTATTTGACCACTTGCCACATTTTTTGCGGCTTTCATGCTTTCAGTTTCTCTTATCAAAGTACGTCTTTCATCGGCTAAGCGTTTTATAGCACTTAAATCCATTTTATTGTTGCGAAACGCGAGTTTTTCTTGTACGAACTCAACGTTCTCCGCAACAAATCTAAAGTCTAGCATAATTATTACCTATTTGTGCTGTGTGCTTTATAACCTTAATATGTTGGTAGCAATAAAGCAATATCGAAATTCACGCGATATTGGGTTTTAAAATTTGTAAAAATACAAATTGTGCTACTGTTATCAAATACATTTACAAAGTGCAAACGTGCTTGATATTTGCTTGCTACTAGAATATATAAACATTCTAGTAGAAAGAGCATATAGAGGTTATTTACATACTGTATTTGCTCTATTGTGTAGAACATCGTTAAAGGGCGTCAAAATAATCATATATCTATTTGCGTTTAAAAGAATTTTTCAAAAATCGCTTGCTACCAAAAGCTAACAATTTTTCAGAAAACTTTACTGACAAAAAGCAGTGGCATTTTCCCAATTGCGAACAAACACAAAGTTATGATATTTAACGATGAAAGATGACTATGAAAAGTCCGAGAGACCTAGAGAAGTCGAAATATCAATTAGATTGGTTGTCTCCAACTGATGTGTCTAAAACCCATCGCAGTACATTATTCATATTAATATTATACAAAAAACAATATGATTAAAGCAAGTTTTTTAAGATAATGGTTCTAAATAAGCGGTTGTGTGGCAAAAATTATCGTCCAAAACAACTAAAATCGATGTTTTTGGGTTAAAACGGTAGATAGTTGGCAATTTGTCAGCGCACGATTTAAAATGTTTTGATAAGAGCGAGACACAAATATCATCTTTAAGATCACATTTAAAAAGAGCATTCATTTTGCGACCGCGAGAAAACTAGCATTTAAAATTGGAATTATTATACGACTAATGCCGACCACAAGCAGGGTCTGGATTATGTTGATTCGCAAAATTTGAAGAGGGTAGCGTGCGTTTTAGTCTAATATTAAAACAGCGTTCAATATTGATTTTAGTTATAATAGCAATTCTAATGCTAGAGGTATCGTGACTATAGAGATAAGCGTGGATAGCAATATTAATGCTGTAGCATGCTCGGTATCTAGTTTAGATATTGAACAGAACATAATCAAATTATTAGCAGATGGCATTGCCGCTAAGGCAATTATATTCAAATTTATATCCGATGTATCAAAGAAAACATTTGTTAGTTTTAATAGCAAGAATGCTATTAATGGTGAGATGACAAGTTTTAATCCTATTGCAATGTACGCTTTGGCATTAGTGAACAATTTGCGCAAATTAGCATTAGCAAAACACATGCCGACTAAAACCATGGCTAGAGGTCCTACTAAATTAGCTAGCAAATCAATTATTTGTTGTATGCCTGCTACAGGAAAACGAACAAAGTTTATATCAAATAAAAACAGTGGCAGAACTATAAGAAACGCTAGAGTCGGCGGATTAAGCAAGATGTTTTTAATTTTGATATGACGCTTATCATGTGTTATTAAATAGTTGCCTAATGTCCAGGCGACTAGATTAAATGCGACTATAGCAGCCCCTGCATATATAATAATTTCGCGATTATCTGGAGCTAAAATTTGCAAAAATGGCACACACATGTAACCAATATTTCCAAATGCTGAAGCGTAGGCATAAATTCCACGGTCGCATTCATTGAGTCGCAATTTACCGAATAATGGATATGTTAGTGTTGCAATTAATGTCATTAAGAGTGCTGTCAAAACAAAGCATAAAACCATATTTACTAAAATAGCACTATCAAATGAAATATTCAAGAATGCGTCAAAAGTAATGAACGGTTGACAGACGTATAGTAGCAATACAGATACAAATTTTACTGATTTATCGCCATCAACGGCTTTCAATTTAACAATAATGAAACCGGGGATAGCCATCAAAAGCATTAAGCCTACATTTTGTAGCGCTATTAAAAACATTTAATTTATGACCTCATAATTATAGAGTAGATCGCCTAATTCATTAACAGCGCGAGTTCCATTAGGATACGTTGCAAATGTGTTCCGAATGCCGATCCAAATAGCACGTATTAAAGTTGTTTCAGTATCATCGAGTACTCTTGCCATTGCGCGCAATAATAAAATGTATTCTTGTCTTAGACGTTCATCATAAATATCATTATCAGCAGTGACTGTAGATGTAAGGAGCTTTATCCATGCTAGTGCTTCGTCTCTAGCTTTTTCGGGGAAGTGTCTAATAATTGTGTCACCACGCGCACTAGGAGCTTTAGGTTTAGCTTTGGCTGCTAACAATTCGACAAGTGCTGTATGATATGGATTCAGGACGCTATTGCAAAATTGCAAGTATGACTGATGATTATTAATGCCAGGGAATCGCTTTGAAATAAATTCGACAATTGAGTACAGTTGTGTGTCGAAAGCGTATAAGAGACCAGTAACTAAGGTTACTATTCTATTTGCTTCGCGAGGTAATTTAAAGGTGTTTCTAGACTCACTTATTGCTAGGGCAAACTCTTTATCGTAGGAGGTTATGTCGGCTGCGGAATAAATTATTGAGCATAGTTCTGGTGTGTTGGTAATGAATTTTAACAGGTTTGATATAGGTGCTGATACTAAGATTATGCGACTGGAAAAAAATTCTCCGATAAGCGTTTTAAGTCGCATTGTAATTTGATCTTTGGTCATATGCTCACAGCTCCGTATATAATGCTATAATTATATAAAAAGTGCGGTTAATGTCAAGAAAATTATGATAATAGGTGAATTATTGCGTCAATTAATGTTGTTTAATCTAGTCTGGGAGTGCAAACTCAGCTATAAGAAAGCATTACACTAATTTTTGTACAAACTGCGAAATTACAAAAGACTAGATTGCTAAAGCCAGCAAAACTTGAAAATTATATCAGCTAGAATTCTGTGCTAGGATTTCTTAGTTATCTCAAGTTTGCACTGCTAGTATAAAAGGGATAAAAGGCGCTGATTTCGTGCTGGAATAATATACAAATATGGGGCACATTGTTTAATTATATTACCAAAGTTTGCACCAATATAGTGCGTAACTAATGTTTTTTAAACTAACAATAGAGTTTACTGGAGGTTTAAGTTATCACTGAACTTTTGCAAAACAGGAAAAGAATATTTTACTGTAAATTGGTGAGTATGACGTAACTTTCGATACCGCGTGCTAAGCGGGTAATAATAAACCATATTTCGACAAGAAAAGGATTTTAAGAGCACAAACTATCCTTTTATAGCTTGAGTAATATGCTAAAATCATCGCACAGTTCACTAAAATCGAGAATTCCTCTACCTGTGTAATGTTAATGCTGAGTAGAGCCACTCCTGGGTAGATAGTGAGATAGGATTTTGATATTAACGTTCTAGTCAAAATTTTTATGTAGGAATTAGAAAATGAGACAAATATGTACATAATCAAGGCGATAAAAAAATGCAAGCTCTTTTATGACATTGAAGATGCACAAATAGGTCAAGCTTTGGACAAAATGAGCGCTAGTATTTCACGTCACATAACCGGCGCAATATTATCGCGTCAAAATGATAAGATAGAAGAAATTGGAGTAATTATAAAGGGCGGTGTTGTTTTATTTACTACACTAGCGGATGGACGATACAAAGCCGTATCACATTTAAAGGCGGGTGACATAATCGGAATTATAGATGTTTTTACGAACGCAAAAGAACAGAGATTTTCATGTGTTGCAACCTGTGACACTGAGATATTGCATATAGGTGTTAATGTGTTTTTAGAAGACACAGAATATTATTGTAGCAAACTTAGAAATAATGCACTCTATTTGTTAGCAGAAATGGCATATAATGCATATAGCAAAAGCACTCAGGAGTAAAATGTCAAAGTTTTTTAATTAGACTAGTAAATTAATTGCAAGCGTAGAATATGTTATGTGCCAACAAAAACATACTAAGTCCAGTAGATATGGTAGCAAAAGATCTTAGTGATCTTTGACAAAAGCCAGTTGATTCTAAAAATTGTAGTACATTAGTATTAGATTGAATTTTAAGCAAACAAACCGCAAAAAACTGCAATAATAGCAATTTTTAGCAGAAAACACTCTTGCTTACTCATTTGAGTTGCAAGAAAATAGGGACGCAGGTTACTGGGCAATTGCCAAATCAACAATAAAAATCAGATACAATGCAATAGGGTAGCCCCCGCTGCAGAGCAACGCGTTTTAACTATTACACAGTCTTTATTTAAAGACTATACCGTCATTAAGTGTTTCTAGTGCTATTACCATCATCACCATTTGAAGGATGTTAGCTTGTTCTTCGAGTTTTATCATATAGTGTGCTGGATCATCTAGCACAGGTACAACGCTTGCAGATAAAGACGGACCTTCGTAAATATCAAAAGAATACTTGACTAGATTGCCCCATATGGTGAGTTCAGCACCATCGTTACTGGGCACAACTGATGATATGTAGGCATTGTCATCTGGTGTATTTGTGTCATAAGAGAAGTAAAAATTGCCAATTTCATCGCGCGCAACCGTAATGATGGTCGGAACGTTGGTTATTACATGTGGCACAGAAATTCGAGCTTCATTTCTGTTGAAAGTTAGTTGAGCTATTTGCTCACCACGTGTATTATAAAAATAGAACCCGTTTCTGATGTGAGCGACTTTGAAGAGCGTATCGCCGATGCAAGAAGTCAGCGCGTAATCGTTGACGATCTCGTACATTTTTTTTCTGATTTTAAAAATCATGCGTTTTTACCTGTCCTCAAAAATGATAATACATAATAATATAACAAATAACCACTTATTGTCAATAGACAAAACGTTATCTAGGCAAATCTAGTCTATAAAATAGATTGTGTTTATATCTACATCCAGTCTCACATATTAAAAATGGATCAAGAGCACGAGTTTTCGCGTTTTAAAGTGCGTATTTCGCATTAACTCTTGACGCGTGCGCGCACGTAGTATATAATATAGCAACATATGCACAACTTATGGTGTGCTTGACTTCTCAAAGGAGCGCGATGCATGTTAATTGCCTCAAAATATAAATTAATAAGGTTGCTACCGATCGTGTTTGTGTTGTTGATTATAGCAATTACAGCGACGAGTTGTGCTTCTACTGCGTTAGTTGACACAGATACTCAAACGAGTACAGGTGATCAAGATGTTACTAGTGAAGGACAAACAACTAACTTAGAAGATAGTCAAACAAATGTATACGAAGGCTCTAGTGATAATTTTTCTAGTTCGGCTAGTGGTGTCGTAGCTGACCCCAACCATGCTGAAGGCGACTTATACACATTGTCTTATGTTGTATCAGGTGGTACAACAAAGCAACCTGAGCGATATTCGACTGTTAACGCATCACCACAAGCGATAAGAGCAACGGAAATAGTTACTGTTGACGGAAAAAGCTATCAATTTCGATATGTGTTAGATGGATGGTATTTTGATTCGGCATTATCCAATGTAGTCAGATTCCCGTATACACTAACAAATAATACTACATTTTATGCAAAATGGGCAATAGCCATAGAGAGTGTAGCTGAACTTAAAAGCATTAGTGTCAGAATGGATGCTAATTACCGAATCACGTCAGATATAAATTTAAGCGGTGTGGAATGGATACCACTTGGGTTGAAGTTAAACCCGCCAGATGAAAAAGGCAGAGAAAATACAGTCGTAATACCCGCAGAGGGTGGGCTTGTGCCGTTTACTGGGACTTTAAACGCAGCTGTGCGAGATGTGTACGGCAACGATAGTTCAAACAATCATAAACTTCTTAATTTAAATATTATGCCTGTAGCAGAAGAGCAAAATTATCACTATATGCCATATGGCTTGTTTGCGGTTATAGGAAAATCAGAAGCAGATACAACGAAAGTCGGCACAGTTAAAAACTTAGACATTTTATCTGCCCGTATCTTCTTAGATGGTGCGTTTTCTAGATTCTATATAGGCGGACTAGCTGGCAAGTTAGATGGTGGTAATATTTTGAATTGTAGCGTTAACGCTGTAATCAACAATCCTGAACTGATTTATGAAGGCTCAATACTAGACGATTTTCTCGGTTCTACTTTTGGCTATGCTACTCCTACAATTCATACATTTATCGGCGGTCTGGTTGGCGGTATCGCGACAGGCAATGTCGAAGATTGTGTCACTACTGGTGTTATAACATCAGCATCAATCGATGAGGGTGTTTTTGTCGGTGGGCTCGCTGGATTCAATTGGTCTGGCACGATCAGAGATTCATTTTCGACAGTGAACGTCTACGGCAAATATGCTGGTGGTCTTACAGGGTATAATAACGGCATAATATTTGATTCCTACGCAACAGGAGAAGTCACAGGAAGTATGTCATATGCCGCGCTAGCAGGCGGGCTATCCGCTTACAATGATATTAGCGGTGAGATTTCAAAATGTTATGCTACGGGCAATGTAACGGCGCGAACAGCAGGTGGACTAGTTGCTGTAAATATATTCAATTATAGTTCAGTGAGTCCTCCTAATATAGCAGGCGATGTTATATTTGAAGCTCTAAAAGACAACCCTGGAATTGATACAACACAAACAGATTCCGAATTTTTAGCTGAAGAAAAAGCTAAAGCGATAGGCCCTGGGACAGGCGGATCAATTAAGAACTGTTTTGCTCAAGGCAAAGTAACAGGCAACGAATACGCTGGAGGGTTGATCGGCAGAGCTGAATCGATTATCCCAATACTAGGTGTAAATGGATTAAAGGGACAAGAGTATCAAAAAGAAACTTATTTTATAGCAAATAATTTTGCATACGGCGATGTTGTCATAAAAGCTGTCGAAATCGCATATAAAAACTCAGAAGGTGTTTACGTGATAACATCAGGTGTTTTCCATTCAGTGTTTGCTGGCGGACTTATAGGGCATGCCTCTGAAGTTCGGATGATAAGTTGTATAGCTTTTGGTAATGTATCCGCAGAATCAAGAAGGCGAGCTGGCACTGGTTCTACATTTAACACCGCTTTTGTTGGAAATGTTGTTGGGCAAAGTTCTCAAGTCTTGTATGAGGACGCTGTATCCAATACAGTTTATTATATTGGACAGATTAAGAACATTTTCGGTTATGAGTCGCAAGTAGTGACTAAGAACGCTGGGCAATCACTTTCACCCACGTCTATATCTCTTAATTTAACTGTAGTATACAACGACAACAATCGATTGAGTGAAGCCACTATAAACTATTTAACTAATTCAACCACGGCTATGGTAAATCCTGGTTTAGGCTTTGATACTTCAATATGGAGTTTTGAAGATGTCAATTTCCTATTAAAACTATATCCAAGATATAAATAGTAAGTAATGATTGATTTGCTTAACTAGGGTTTTAGGAGTTTTTGCGATTAAACTGTAATAGGGAAACATAAAAGTTGCAAGCGTGCAAAGTATGAGATCAACAAAGTAGTTGTCAGCATTTATTTTGATCTCTAAAAGGGAATAAACTATGTTCAATGCAGAAGTTAAAATAAACAAAAATCAGTGGCTAGCTTGCAACATGTATTATTTAAAAAAATACATCGGTGTTAGAGAAATTGTGCTTACAGCATTTCTATTCATAGCGGGATTGGTCTTGGGGTTAGGGTTCAATAATTTGGTTGTACTTATACTGTGTGCAGCAACGATTGCTTTAATAGCTTTTTGCATAGCACTGTATGTTGCTGTTGCAAGTGGTGGATACAAGCAAGAATTTGAAAAGCGAGGAGCCACAAAATGGGAAATATCTTTTAACGAATTAGGTGTGACCGCAGACGTATTTGAAAATGATGGGACGACTAAATTTACGGACAAAAAGCTATACGAGGATATTGACAAAATCGCACTGTTAAAGGACAAGGCATACGTTTATTTTAGTACTGCTATTATGTTCTACATCAACTACACGGATTTCAGAATAGGCAATTTTGTAGACTTTTGCGAGTTTATTAGAGAGCGCGTAGATCCAAAAAAATTAAAGATGAAAGCTAAATTTCGCCGATACAAGGAAATCAAATAACGAAATGTATAAATTTTGTTAACTGATAAGGTGACAGCATTCAATTGATAATCAACACTCAAATAAAAATACAACTAAAATATACACAAACTAAATTAGCGAGGTAGTTAAGCATGGATAATTTAAAAGAGATATGCGCACGAATAAAGGATTTGAGAGAGTTTTCTGACTACTCGCCAGAAGAGTTTGCAGGCAAGCTCAACATAGACGTTGAGGAGTATTTAGACTACGAAGAAGGTCGCAAGAACATATCAATAGGCAAAATTTATGAAATAGCGAATGTGCTAATGATAGAGCCTGTCGTGTTGTTGACTGGCGAAGAACCTGATAATAATGAATGTGCAATAGTATATAAAGGCAAAGCAAAAGAGATAACGAGGTACGATGGATACTCGTTTTTAGCGTTAAATGGTGGCTTTATAAATCCAGCACTAGAACCGATGATGGTTACAATTAAGCAAGGTATTTTACCTGAAATGGTAAAACATCCTGGAAACGAATTCAATTACGTATTAGAAGGGATGCTACGCGTAGTAGTAAACGAGAAAGATTATTACCTATCAGAAGGCGATTGTGTTTATTTTAACGCTGAATTGCCACATGCGCAGATAGCAATGACCCCTATCGCAAAATTTTTAACTGTATTACAAAAAATTTAATTGTTATTTTCGTCTAAAAGCTTTTTTGAAGAGAGCATAAGCTGTTTTATTAACGCGCACAGCGGTGGAATTGGTTTGATTTTCGACAGAGGACACGATTGCGCGTGCCGTTAGTTCGGGAATTATTGATACAGCGAGATTGAACTCGATCTGTTTTTCGCCTGAAGCCATTACAAACATAGCATCGCCATCGAACATTGTATGAGAAGGACTTAGAGAAAGAGCGAAACCATCATGCGCAACACTTGCTAGCACATTAGCTTGTTCTTTGGTTAAATTAGCGTTTGTAATAATACATCCGATAGTGGTGTTTTGCGTGTTTAGTGGAAGGCTCCCCGCAGACATTATAGCCCTACAATCGATGTACTCATCTCTTTCACTCATAGCACCAGCGATAATTTTGCCGCCCTGTATAATATCACCTAAAGCATTAACAGCGACAATTACAGCAATCTCAAGTCCATTTAAGGAATACGTAGCAACACCGATCCCCGCCTTGACTGCTGTTTTTTGACCAAATATTTTACTTATAGTAGCCCCTGTGCCTGCACCTATACTGCCCGTTATGAAGTTATCAGTTTTTGCAGTTTGACAGGCTTTATACCCTGCTATTTTGTCGGGGTAAGCAAAATTTTTGTATTCAAGATCATAAAGAGAAGCGCCTACGACTATCGGTACGCGATATTTGCCTGCATTGAAACCGATATTGTGTTCTTTCAGCCAATCCATAACCCCACAAGATGCTTCTAATCCAAAAGCACTACCACCTGATAGCACGACTGCGTTAACGATCTTTACAGTTTTGCCATCTGATAGCAAATCAGTTTCGCGCGTTGCTGGTGCTGCGCCTCTAACGCAAACACCGCCGACTGCTCCCGTTTCGGCTAAAAGAACTGTTACTCCAGTACCGTTATCGATGTCCGAGTAATGACCAATTTTAAAATTTTTTAACATGCTTCTCCGTTTTGACATATAAATGTAAAAAACGATCGATGCTCTCTAGTATCGACCGTTTGATTGTACTTTAAAACGCTTATCTAGAGCGCGTTGAAATTTAGATTAAAAGATCAAAGCGCGAGATAATATATTCTATTTTGATGCAACCTTGTGTGCTGTGCGTATGCATCTAGAGCATACATATCCTGAAACAACTTCTCCATTTTGCAACTGGAGAGCATTAACTTTCTGGACATTAACACGCCAACGTCGTGGGGTCTTGATGTTACTATGACTAACTTTTTTCCCATGCATCTCGCGTTTTCCGCATACTGTACAAATTCGCATGTCTCGCCTCCTGGTTATCTCTAACCTTACTATGTCATATTCAACCGCCGTTTTTACTCTTACGGAGCGTGAAAACAGCTCGTTTTAAAACGCGATTGTGCATATTATACAATTATATTTCAATTTTTGCAATTGAATGCTATATCATTTTTTGTTTTGCTTGCATTTTTGCGCTATTTATTTTATTATTATAGTATAACAAAATACCCGAAGGATATTATGGCACTTTTCACCTCCAATTATTATGGAAATATAACCATTAGCGATGACGTGATTATGATGGCGACCAACAGGGTTGCTCTGGAATGCTATGGTGTTGTCGATCTTGTATCAAGACGATTTTCAGATAGCGTTTTAGCCATGTTCAATAAGTCACCAGCAACTAAAGGTGTTAAAGTTGCGACAGTCCAAGATAAAATGTACATAGATATCTATGTAGTATTAAAAAGTGGAATTAATTCCGATGCAGTAGTAAAAAGCCTAAGAGAGTTAGTTATTTATCGTATCGAATATTTGACAGGGATGCGTGTGAAATCGGTCAACGTTAATGTCGTTGGAGTTAGGTTATAACGCGTGCGATTTGGACTATCGTTAAACTCGAAAATGTGCTAATGAGGGGATAATCAGGGCAAAAGTGCCTTGAGTTATTAAATAAAGGAAACAAGCGCAATGATTACGATCATCGATAATGAACAATTAAAGAAAATGTTCAAAGGCGGAGCGACAAATATAAATATAAACAGGGAGTATGTCGACAGATTAAATGTATTTCCTGTCCCAGATGGTGACACTGGTACAAACATGAATTTGACAATGGTGTCAACGATAAATGAGTTGGAGGCAGTTGATCTATCGGATCGGCGAGCAGTTTGTTCAGCCATTTCTCGTGGTGCGCTTAAAGGCGCGCGTGGCAACAGTGGTGTTATATTGTCGCAAATTTTTAAGGGCATGACAAATGTATTGTCTGAGTCAAAACAGATTGATACAAAAGTTTTTGCTGAGGCATTGAATAATGGTTCATATGTAGCGTATGATGCCGTTACAAACCCCAAAGAGGGGACAATTTTGACTGTCATTCGTGCAGTAGGACTCTGTGCGTCTAAGGCAGCTAAAAAAAGACATGATTTTTTAAACTTTTTCGAGATCGTGCTAGATAAGGCACGAGAAACACTAGATAACACACCGAACATGCTCGATGTTTTGAAAAAGGCTGGTGTTGTTGACTCGGGTGGTATGGGACTTTTAATGATCCTAACTGGAATGTATAATGCACTAGCGGGCATTGAAATGATTGCTATTCCAGGAATAGAACCGCCAGAGGTAATAAAGATAGGACCAGGTAGCGCGGATTCGTTTTTCCCAGACATACACAATTTAGAGGATCTTAAATATGCGTATTGTACTGAGTTTTTTATTATAAATCTCAAAAGAAGTACAACGCTATCCGATATTGATAAGTTGCGTGACAGATTATCTGCGCTAGGCGACTGTGTCATAGTAGTAGGCGATCTCTCTCTTGTCAAGGTACACGTACACACAAACAACCCCGATAAGGCACTAGGTTTTGCACTGCAACTGGGCGAGTTAGATAAACCCAAAATCGAGAACATGCTAGAACAAAGTCGTACATTCAAAAAAGAAAGCGAGAAATTCAAAAAGAAGCCACTTGGTATGGTAGCAGTGAGTTTAGGCGAAGGCTTAAAAGAGATATTTGAAGATCTTACTGTAGATGCAATAATAGAGGGCGGACAGACTATGAACCCTAGCGTTGCAAATATAGTCGATGTAGTTAACAGTGTGGCAGCTGATACCGTCTTTATATTGCCAAACAATGGAAATATTATTTTAGCAGCAGAGCAAGCAAAAGAACTAGTTACATGTGAATTAATAATAATTGCTACAAAAAGTGTCACTCAAGGTATAGCAGCAGCTCTAAATTTCAATCCCGACTGTGACGTGCCGACAAATGTTTTAGCTATGCAGAAAGCAGCATCAGCTGTAAGAAGTGGTCAAGTAACGCATGCCGTAAGGACTACAGAGGCAGATGGCTTTGAGGTCAAAGAAGGCGATATAATTGGCATCTATAACTCTATTGTAGCAAAAGGCGATGACGTAGAACAGGTAACAATCGAGCTAATTGAAAAAATGATAGATAAGGAAACAGCTTCAATAACGCTATATTTCGGTGATGTGGTGTCTCTAGAAGCTGCTGAAAAATTGTGTAACAAACTAATCTCACTCTACACAAACCATGATGTAGCTGTATATTTTGGTGGTCAGACGCACTATTCCTATTTTGTCGCGGTGGAATAATGTCACTGTCGAGTATACTGGGTATTACAAAACCCAATATTCTTAAACTACAGAAATTAGGAATTGAGTCAATTGATGATCTAATGAATTTTTTTCCGCAGCGACACGTTGACCTTGAAAAGTTATCAAATCTTAAAGAATGCTATGATGGGCAGTTTGTTGTATTAGCATTGTCTATTAAAAGCGTTGGCAAACCGTTCCAGAAAGGCGCTCTTGAAGTTTTTTCGGCAAGAGGCGTAACAGATGCTGGCGAGTGCGTTAAAATTGTATGGTTCAATGCTAATTATAATGCGAAGTATATAGTTGAAAATTGCAGGATCAGTTGCTTTGGAAAAATAAAAAAAGAAGATGGGCGATATCTATTAACCAATCCGATTTATGACGGTACTACAGGTTTGTTTTCATCATTTAAAGGTATCCGCCCCATTTATCCAGTGCGCGGCATAATGTCACAGACTGCTATAATTGCTATTATAAAAGCTGTTCTAACTGATTATGTCGCAAAAAGCATAATTTCCGATGAGATAGAAAAGAAATACGGCATCTTTGATTTAACGCGTGCCTATCAAATGATTCATCAACCAGAATTTGTCTCTGATATAAAAAACGCAGAAATAAGGATCTCCATAGAGGAATTAGTTAAACGCGTTTGCGCTTATAGATTTATAAGAGAAGATGAAATAAAACAGAAAGGGTATGACGGTGACACGCGAGTAATAGATGATATCATTAAATCGTTGCCGTACACGCTCACCCCATCTCAAAATACCGCAATCGAAAGAATTCTTTCTACAATGAATTCATCGCACTGTCTCAATGCGATGTTAGCAGGCGATGTCGGGAGCGGTAAAACCATAGTAGCACTTATAATAGCATATTATGTGACTAATTCGCGCCGGCAAGTAGCAGTACTAGCACCGACAGAAATATTAGCGCAACAGCATAAAAGCGTATTTGAAGAGATTTTATCGCCATTTGGTGTAAGAGTGGAGCTTTTAACGGCGGCGCTAAGCAAAAAGACAAAAAAAGAACTGATTGGCGATATTTCAACGGGCAAAATACAAATCGTGATAGGCACACATGCTATAATATCTAGAAGCGTTGAATTTAATGATTTAGCATTTGTCATAATAGACGAGCAACACCGTTTTGGTGTGGCTCAACGCACCGCACTAATAGAAAAAAACGGATCACCTGATATTTTGACTTTGTCGGCTACACCCATTCCACGGTCGCTACGTTTGGCGATGTTTGGTGATATTGATCTAATAAATATAGAACGAAGACATGATGCGTCTAATATTATTACTGCAATTGTACCGCAAATAAAGAAAGATGCGATGATAGAATATGTTATTGAAGAATGCAGGGGCGGTAAGCAAGCATATTTTGTAGCACCTCGCATATACGATGATGAGGGAATCCCAGGCGATTCGGCGGAAAAAATATATGCCGAAACACTTGAAAAGACTAAAGGGAGTGTTGAAGTTGCCATCTTGCATGGGGAGTGCAAATCAGACGAGAAAAACAAAATATTAGAAGCTTTTAGACTTAACGAAATCTCAATTCTTGTATCAACTTCCATAATAGAAGTTGGTATTGATGTTCCTAATACATCGTTAATGGTAATTTTCGATGCGGAAAAGTTTGGGTTGTCTACATTGCATCAATTGCGTGGACGAATAGGTCGCAACGGGCTAAAAGCATATTGTTTTTTGTATTCTCAGAAAGCGGAGGAAGAAGAGTTAACGCGGTTGAAAGTATTAGTAGAAGAGAGAGATGGCTTAAAGATAGCTGAAAAAGATTATGCCATGCGCGGCGCAGGCGATTGGATTGGTGAAAGCCAAAGTGGCAAATCGAGGTTTAGACCGACCTTAAATACAGTGCGCATAGTTAAGCGCATCTCCGAAGAGATCGATGTTGAAAAATATCGAGCTGAAATTATTGCATATGGAGAAAAGAAATCACTTAAGCGCGTAACACTAACCTAGAATAAAGAAACGCTAATGTTTGTAGCATCGTTTTAACTCCATAGGAATTAATTTTAAATAGAGTGAGTTTTAAATCTTTTATGAAAAAAAGATAACAATTTTGAGGTCTGAAATTTGTTAGAGATAAATTAATAAAACTCACGGGTAGCTAAGATAGCATAATGCAAAAAGATCACTATGTAGCAAACGCTTAAAGATCTACTACGCTAAAGTGTGTGTTTAAAAATGTGATATTGATTTTGACTACATCTTTGCGCAAATATTATATCTAGTTAAGACAAACATGTTAAATTGCACAAAATGTAGTATTATTAAGTTGCTCTAAACATGTTTATGTAGTAAAATAAACTAAAACGTCTAGGAAATTTACAAAATGGATAATATCGAATCCAAGCAACCTAGTGAAGGACGGGTAAAAGCCATTACGCTCAGCAAAAAGTCTATAATTGTAGCTGTGGCTGTAGTGCTAGTGCTTGTAATTACGGCATACGTATTGACGTTTGTATTACCTAAAGGAGAATACGAACGTGATGCTAATAATAGCATTATCGATGGAACGTACAAAGAAAATCCTGATTTGGATGGTATCACTTGGTGGCAATTCATTTTATCGCCGATAATGATCCTCTCATCCACTTCAGATGGTGCGACGATAGTCTATGTAATAATTGCGCTAATGTTAGTAATAGGTGCAATCTTCGCTGTGTTGGATGAAAGCAAAATTTTAATATATCTTATTGAGTCGATGAGTTCGCGCTTTAAAAGTCGCAAATACCTGCTTATTTTTGCCGTGTCATTTACATTTATGTTTCTAGGTAGTGCTGTAGGCATGTTTGAAGAGCTAATCCCCTTAGTTCCCGTAGTTGTTATGCTCTCGTATGCTATGGGTTGGGATGCTTTCGTAGGATTAGGTATTTCGATACTTGCTGCCAGTTGCGGATTTGCGGCTGGTGTAGTTAACCCGTTTTCCGTAGGTGTCGCACAGACACTGGGAGGATTGCCACTTTTTTCGGGAATAGGTCCACGCTTGTTAATGTTTGCATTAGCATATATCATTGTTTCAGGTTTTATATTCCTTTACGCTAAACGCATAGATAAAAGTCCGCAAAAATCTGCAGTGTTCGCATTAGACTCCGTTAGGAAAAAGGAATTTGCTTTTAATATTGACACATTTGAGCGCGACCCACAAAAAGACAAGGCGATACGCTGGTTTGCTTGTTGGATGCTTTTTGTCGTAGTTTGTTCAATAACGGCAATTTTCTGGCATCAATTAGCAGATTATATTATGTACATAACAGTTGCAGTATACATAATTGGCGGGATTGGCGCTTCGCTGTTTTGCGGTATAAAGGGTAAAAGGCTTTTTGCGTTGTTAGGCAAAGGCTCGCTTTCGTTAGTCCCTGCAATTGTCATGATCCTAATTGCGGGTGGTGTGCGGTACATAGTGACAGAAGGCGACATAATGGATACAATTCTATATATGTCCATTAACTCCATAAAGGGCCAAAATGCCAACGTAGCGGTGTTGTTAATTTATCTTGTAGTGTTTGTGTTTGAAGTATTCATACAAAGCGGTTCAGCTAAAGCTTTCTTGATAATGCCGATAATATTTGATTTGTGCGGTCTTGTTGGTGTGCATCCACAAGTTGCAGTATTGGCTTTCACGTTTGCAGATGGTTTTAGTAACATGTTCTTGCCATCTAACGCGGGGTTGCTCCTCATATTAGGATTGACAACTGTCAATTACCCTAAGTGGATCAAATGGTCATTTGCTATGCAAGCGTCTATACTTGCCGTTACTATCGGCATATTACTACTAGCACAAAATGTAATTTATGCATAAATATGAAAACCTCTCATATTATGTAAGACGATTAAATAATAAAAAGGAGATTCACAGTGGACTTACTTGAATCAATAATAAAAAGAGACAAAGAATTTTTAATAGGTTCTTACGCACCGCAGAATATTGCATTTGTATCAGGTGATGGATGCAAACTATTCGACACCAGCGGTCGTGAGTATATAGATTTCCTAGCTGCTATTGCTGTAAATAGTCTAGGGCATAAACATCCAGTGTTCATTAATGCCTTAATGGATCAAGTTAATCGCATAGTTGCTTCATCTAATTTATATTATAATGAATATCGCGGACTTTTAGCGGAAAGACTAACGGAAGGCACTACACTAAAAAAGGTTTTCTTTTGTAATAGTGGTGCTGAAGCAAATGAATGTGCAATTAAATTAGTACGCAAATATTTCTTTGAAAGAGGTAAAAACAAATTTAAGTTTATTACAGCTGCTCACTCTTTTCACGGTCGTACACTGACTACGGTGTCTGCAACAGGTCAAGAGAAATACAGCAAGCCATTTGCGCCACTACCGCCTGGATTTGGCTCATATATACGATATAACGATATTGAAGCCATGAAAAAAGCACTAGAAGATGACGAAGTAGGTGCTTTAATGTTAGAACCGATATTGGGCGAGGGTGGAGTTATTCCAGCTACAAGCGAATATTTAAGGGCATGTAGAGAGGAGACGTCAAAACGCGGTATATTGCTGATTTTAGACGAAGTGCAAACTGGTGGCGGTAGAACAGGGACATTTTGGGCATGCATCAAACACGGTATAATGCCAGATATATTGACAGCTGCAAAAGGAATCGGCGGGGGGCTACCTATTGGCGCGTGTCTAACAACCGAAGAAGTGGCTCAGGCTTTCAAGCCAGGTGACCATGGAAACACATTCGGAGGTTCACCGTTAGTTTGCGCTGTTGCCTTAGCAGTAGTTTCAAAAATTCGCCAACCTGAATTTATGCAAAATATTAAAACTGTCGGCGAATATTTTAAAAGAGAATTGCGAGGGCTGGCATCATCACACATAGTAGATGTTAGAGGTGATGGATTAATGTTAGGCATAGAATTAAATCCAGATCTGTCAGCAAAGACCGTAGTGACTAGCATGCTAGAAAAAGGTTTTGTAATAAATGCGTGTGGGGACAACGTATTAAGATTTTTACCACCGCTGATTATAGAAAAATGCCACATTGACGCAATGCTCAATGCACTAAAAACACTAATATAGCAAACTAGCAGTCAAAAGTTTTGTAATATAATAAAAAAATGCCGAGTTGGGCTTGGCAAAACAATCAAATTTGACATTTTAATTAACAAACAAATGTGAGGATAAGTACATGGTAAACGAAAAACTTAGATGTATGGATAAAAAATATGACTTTTTGAGCATCGGACCTATTTCACTTGATTATAACATTGATTATTTAGACAATGAAGTTCTCGAAATTGGTGGTGCTGTTACATATTCGCCTGCAGGAGCGCAGGCATTAGGATACACAGCGGGTGTAGTAACAAAACTTATGCCTGGAGACTTGGGTAGATTATCGAAATTGACGGTTGCAAGCGATGATATTTATTGCAGACCATCGCGGTGTTCAACATCTATCAGGAACAAATTTTTCACAGCTGACAAAGAGCGTAGAGAGTGTTTTAGTTTAAGCAGATGCGATGCTTTTGAAATTGATGATATTCCAAGTTGCGAATCCAAAATTTATCATTTTGGCGGTTTGGTTTATGGCGATATACCAGAGTCAATGATAGAAGTTATCAAATTGCGTGGAAAAACTGCTGTAGATGTACAAGGGTTTTTAAGGCACGCGGACATTGTCTCAGGTCGCATGGAGTTTAAGGATTGGCAAACAAAGAAAGAAATATTACCGCACATCGATTATTTTAAGACGGACGCGGCGGAGGCGGAAATATTGACAGGATCGAATGATCGCATCAGCGCCGCAAAACAGTTTGTCGATTGGGGCGCTAAGGAAGTAGTATTAACCCATAACACAGAAGTAATTGCATTTGATGGTAATAGTATCTATAAAGTGCCGATAAAAGCCCGCAATTTGAGCGGACGTAGTGGGCGCGGTGATACAACGTTTGCGGCTTACGTATGTGAGCGCATCAACTCAAACGCGCAAACCGCACTTTTATATGCTACAGCATGCGTATCTTTAAAGATGGAAAATCCAGGACCTATTAGATGTGATAGGGCGAGTATAATAAAATACATCAATGAAATTTATGGCATAACGGATATTGACTCCTTTGACGGAAAATATTAATGCCACAGGTTGCAATTTGTCGCTAAGCAGTCCACTTGTGTTAGTGGCACTTGTAGCGTTTGTATAAAACATCAAATGCATGTGCGTTTGAAGGCAATTGAGAGGACTCACTGGCATAAATGAATTAATTGGGTAAAAGGCAAACATGCGCGAGACACGCAGATGCATTAGTGGATATATTAAACATCTAAAAAGTTCTGTGTTAGTGTAGAATTTTAGTTTGCTTAATATTCCGTTGTTTGCTCTCAAAATGCGATGATTTTACCTGACAAGATCGGGTGCACCCTTTGTTTTTTAGATTTATGCAGTTTTAATGTCCGAAACATCGACAATATTGCCTAACACTATTAAGCGAAAATAACACTTAGTTCCTAAAAAATTTAAAGCTATAGTCAAGTAAAACGTGTTTTGTTGCAAATTTTAATTATTTATGCTATACTATTGGCTGGATAATGCCTTAGCGTTATCTAGGCGCACTCCAATATTACTCAAGTTAGTAGTATTATATTGTGCAATACGAACATGAGGAGGTCAAAGCATGTGGTATTTACAGTTAACTGTTCTTGAAAAAATATATTTCTACATTGCTGTGCTGTCGTCAGTGGTTTTGGTTATACAGACAATAGCTGTTTTTGCTGGTGCAGGAGAGACCGATGGAGATGTGGACGTATCCTTTGATGATGGCGATCCAGGATTGCGCATTTTCAGTATCAGAGGTTTGTTGGCATTCCTTTGTATAGCAGGTTGGTCGGGCTTGTTGTTTTCCTCTTTTGAAGGTTTCCCAGTCGCACTTACAATTATTTTATCTATAATTTTAGGTGGCATAGCACTAGTCGCTGTGGCATATCTATATAGATGGATTAGCAAATTACAAGCAGATGGAACGAAAGACCCCAAAGATGCGATAGGCAAGATTGGCGATGTATATCTTCCAATAGCCGCAAACAAAGCCAAATCAGGTAAAGTGTCAGTGCTTGTTTCGGGTAGATTATCCGAGATGGATGCAATAACTGATTCCACACGCGATCTTAAACGCGGTGAAAAGATTAAAGTAACTGGTATTATTGATGGCAACGTATTAATCGTTATGCCATTAACTGAATAATTTATTGTTTACTAGATAAAATTTAATTCTAGTAGGAGGTTTTATGTACTCATTACTCAGCGCCGATGGTTCCGATTCTGCTGGTTTAATTATAGGATTAATACTAGCAAGTTTGTTCTTGATCATTAGCACGATTGCAATATTAGCAACGCGATATAAGAAATGCCCATCTGACAAAATAATGGTCATTTATGGTAAAGTTGGTATTAACAAGGAAGGGACAAAAATGTCAGCTCAATGCATTCATGGTGGTGCAAAGTTAGTTATTCCATTGTTCCAACAATTTGCTTTTTTAGATTTGACACCGTTTTCTATACCTGTCGATTTAAAAAGTGCACTATCTAGGCAAAATATCCGTATAGACGTTCCATCAAGTTTTACAGTTGGTATTTCAACTGAGCCAGGTGTCATGGAGAACGCAGCAGAACGTCTCTTAGGTTTGTCGCTACCAACCGTAGAGAATCTTGCAAAAGATATTATCTTCGGACAACTACGTCTTGTCGTAGCAACTATGGAAATAGAAGAAATCAACACAGATAGAGATAAGTTCTTAGAGGCGGTCTCGTCAAACGTTGAAACAGAGTTAAAAAAGATAGGTTTGAGACTAATCAACGTTAACGTAACAGATATTAGTGATGAATCAGGATACATTGATGCACTAGGTCGTGAGGCAGCAGCTAAAGCTATAAACGATGCAAAAAAATCTGTCGCTGAAAAAGATCGTGACGGTTCTATCGGTGAAGCTAACGCAAAACGCGATCAGCGCATTGAAGTTTCTCTTGCAGAGTCACGCGCAATCGCTGGTGAGAACGAAGCACGCATTTTAATAGCAGAATCAGACGCACTACGGCGCGAAAGAGAGGCAGAGGCACTAAGACGCGCAACCGCAGCTGAAAAGATACAGGCGGCGAAAGCGTCAGAAGAAGCATATGCTGCAGAAAAGCAAGCTGAAGTAGCTAGAGCAGAACGTGAAAGAGCTACCCAACAAGCAGACGTAATAGTAGCAACAGAAATTGCAAAGCAAAAACTGGAGTTAGAAGCAGAAGCGCAAGCCGAGCAAACAAGGCGCAAAGCTAGAGGTGAAGCTGATGGTGCCTACAGCAAGATGGAAGCACAAGCACGTGGTGTAATGGAAATTCTATCCAAGCAAGCAACAGGACTTCAGGCAGTAGTTAAGGCAGCTGGGAATTCACCTAATGATGCGGTTAAGCTTATGATAGCTGACAAGATTGAGAACTTGATTAAAGTTCAAGTTGAAGCTATTAAGAATATTAAGATCGACAAGATAACAGTTTGGGACAATGCTGGCGACAAAAACGGCGCTACATCTACTGCCAACTTTCTTTCAGGATTAATAAAGAGTGTTCCGCCATTACAAGAACTCTTCAACATGGCAGGCATGGAATTACCGACATTTTTGGGTACTAAAGCAGGAAGTGGATTAACGGATGGATCACTTCTAGCAACTGATGTAAAATAGATTAATGTAAAGAAGTATACTATTGGGATGGCTCAAATCTGGCTAGATTTGAGCCATTTTGTTTTTTCAAAATGATGCTTTTAATTTTTAACGTTTTTAGAATCTAGACAGAAGAGAAAAATTGATATATTTGCGCTCCACTAAAAAACAGATTAGCAGGGTTTTAGACATCAAACTACTAATATTTTAGAGCACTAGTCTTACAAGAACTTTTTATTAGTGAAGGCATTTGTATGCCTTTACATAGTGTATTTGCTTTAAGAGCAAACACACTAGAGTTTGTAGATTTAATTAAAGAATGCTTTGTATAATGCTCTAATTGCATTTGTGTAATCAGCATCTTCTACACCAACGATTACATTCATTTCGGATGAACCTTGATCTATCATTCTGATGTTTATATCTGCACTATATAGTGCGGTACAAATTTTTGCAGCTGTGCCTTTGCGGTTAGCCATGCCGTGACCAACGATTGCGATTAACGATATACTATCCGTTATTTCAATAGTATCTGGATTGACGTTCCCTTTTATATCATCTACAAGTTTATCACGTGTGTTATCGGGCAATTTTCCCGATACGATAATACTCATTGTGTCGATGCCTGTTGGTATATGCTCAAATGATACTCCATTGCGTTCTAATACCGAGAGTACCTTGCGACCGAATCCGAGTTCGGAGTTCATCATTGACTTAGATAGTGCTATAATAGTATTGCCTTTTTTCCCTGCAATGCCTGTTATTATAGGTCTTTGGTCATTTGCTACGGATTTTAGAATCATTGTTCCCCTTACTTCAGGGGCAAAGGTGTTTTTAATATTTATTGGCACACCGATCTCGCGCAATGGGAATATGCTGTCAGGATGTAAAACATTTGCACCCATGTATGACAATTCCCTAAGTTCAGCATATGATAGCGAATCTATCCATTTGGGATTCTCAACAATTGTTGGATCTGCTGCCATGAACCCACTAACGTCTGTCCAGTTCTCATACAATTCAGCACTGACACCACCTGCAATAATTGCACCTGTAACATCGGAACCACCGCGAGTAAATGTTTTTATAGATTTATCTGGCATTCTACCATAGAATCCTGGGATGACAATACCAGTTTTAGAGTTTTTTAATTTTGAGACGAGATCTTTTGTCGTATCAGCGTCGTAGCTGCCGTCATATCTAAACTTGATGATATCGCCTGCGTCAATGAATTTAAACCCTAATACCGCCGCCATAATGCGCGCAGAAAGATATTCACCGCGCGATGCCGCATAATCAGCAGTACTTGCATTGAGCAGACCAGTTTTTATCTCGTCTATGTACTTGTTTATATCGATATTAAGACTCAGCTCTTTAGCTAAACTCTCAAAGCGCTCTTTAACTTCGCTTAATGAATTGGCTCCTACATCGGATTTCAGACTTTCATTATAGGCAGAATAAAGCAAGTCTGTTATTTTGCTATCTGATTTAAATCGCTTCCCTGGAGCGGAAACAACTATTATTTTTCTGTCAGGGTTGCTTTGAATAATGTTTTTAACTTTTGTAATTGATTCAGCAGTGGCCATTGAAGTGCCACCAAA
Organism: Christensenellaceae bacterium; assembly: GCA_031278175.1. Lineage (GTDB taxonomy): Bacteria > Bacillota > Clostridia > Christensenellales > DTU072 > JAITLB01. Next base: position 10,833 of record JAITLB010000021.1, on the reverse strand, counting down.
TTTACATACGATCATATACTCCTCTTAATATCCACAAGTAGTGCGTGGATTAATTTTTAGTGTGGTAATTATAGAATATTATAGTTATCTAATGCGTCGACATTCTAGATAATAACGCTTACTTTCAGGTTCGCCGATAGAAAACGCTTTTTTAGGGAGGCACCCATTGTTTGCAACATAACTAAATAGTTCATTTTTGGGGAAATGTGGCATAGATATAGCAACTCCCTCATTAGCTGCTAGTACGCTCCTTAAGTGATCTTCGTTATGCACATATTCGATGCGCATGTTAGGGTTTAGCATAGTAGCTTTTTCAAGATATTTTTGTATTTGGGATATTGCTTCACTTTGGATTGCTGGCACGCTAATGCTTATATCACCATCATGAGTTAATATTCGAGCGATTCCATCACCGCTCAGCTCAGATTTTAGTCCCGTTATGAAGTCAGAGCCAGCACCGAAAACCATACGGTGTATAGGTTGGAACTCCATTCCATCGCCATATATATTTACTATTTCAGCTAGAAAGTACCTAGAAGGATGATTTGCGCGCTCTTTTTCAGAAAGCGATTGTCGTATTGAATCCCAATAGACTTTAGCTGCTGCCATAGAATGATTACCATCTCCTACGGCAAGTACCAATCCTGTATCAACACCGTACTTAGAGATTTGCAGGTCTCGAGAAGCTAGCGACTCGATTTTTGCAATGAGGTCACTTATGTCATCTAATCTATAACCCGTAATACGGCCTCCAGACATATTTAAATTGAAGTCATAGAGTTTTGTAAGTTGTGATCTATTGTGGTAGATCGGCTCTATAATATGCCTATCTACGTCATCGATTAGAAGCAGTGTATGTGGTGTTTCGAATATTGCTCGCTTTCTAATATCTACGCGAATAGCTAAGCGATCCAACATGGTTTCTTCGGTAGCCCTAATAGGCGCATGAGTATGCTCCCAATTGTAGCAATCAAGGTCAGCCGCAATGACTATTCCAGCGCGTACACCAAAAGACGTTTGACGCTCAACAAGAACAGCTTCAAGTGGGGCAGAAAACATATTCTGTTGCTCGTAGGTGTTCATGGTGTGTATAATGGAATTGATGGCATCTTGGGCAGGAGTTCTTCCTAAGTAAGCTTCGGGGTATACAAGACCTAGCGTGCTAGGTGCATCCCCTATATAATTTGCAAGCTGTTGCCAGTATTTGGGTTCAGCAGAAAATTGATCGCATGCAACAACCGCCCATTTTGATAGATCAACGTTGTGCGGTATTAGTGCCGACGATTTAGTTATAATAGACATTAAATTAAATTGTACCTCCGATTTATGTGAAATTCTTGCTTAAATTTATTTTAGGATCGCATTTTTCGAGTCTGAGAAATGTTGAAAGTTTTAAGCAAGATGTCTCTCAATCTATCAGGGGTAATAAAGCGACGCAACTCACCATGATTTGCAACTGAAATTGTACCCGTTTCTTCACTCAGTATTATTGTAATCATATCTGTTTCCTCGGTAATACCTATACCTGCACGGTGTCTTGTTCCCAAATTTTTAGCGATACTCTGTGATTGAGACAATGGGAGAAAACATCCAGCTGCAAGAATACGATTGCCTTTTACTACAACCGCACCATCATGCATTGGTGCTTTAGTATTAAAAATACTTTCTAATAATGGAGCGGAGATCGTAGCGTTCAATTCGGTTCCTGTTTCAGTTATATGAGAAGCTACGCTTGTAGTTGCAATGACTATAAGAGCACCTATGCGCAATTTTGCCATTGTTTGACATGCTCTGACTATTTCATCAGCAGCAATGCTTAAATCTTCATCAGTAATATTACGCTCATTATTTGAATCGCGATCGGATGAGCGTTTTGATAAGTCAAAAAAGAATGCCTTAAAATCTGCTTGGTGAACAACAGCTATAACAACTATAAATAGCACAGCAAACAGCGTTGCGACCTGTCGTGCGATTGGAAAACCATACATATAGTCTAGAATTATGACTGCCGCATAAACAGAAAACAAGGGGAAATATAAGAGAAGAGGCTTCAGTCTTTTTTTTCTTGCAAAAAATAGGGTTGCAAATATGAATAATGCGGACAGTGTACCGACATCGACTATTTCTTTCCAACCGAACATATAGCCTCCTATCAAATTGTTAATTTGTTCTTTATGGATGAGTGATATTTTATATAAATATTTGAAAAACTGCAAGCAAATTAGCATATAAATTTAGCAATATAGTGCAAACGCACAATAGACTATCCCAAAATGCGAGCTTTGCCTTGTATTTCTAAAGGAAATGCGAATGTTTTGGCTTTGCGGCTGTACCATGCAGGGTTAGCCTAAGGCGGATTTTAATAGATTTTAAAATTGTTGAAAGACAAAACAAATTCCAGTTTAAAATGTCAAATTTGAAGTTGATCTGCTACTCTAAAGGCATCATAAAGGGGTGAACATATTCGCTTTCCATAAATTAATATCTAACTATCGTTGCATATTTAACGCAATTTAGACAATACTATTCTTGATATAAGGAGGGAGTATGAATAGAGTTAAAATAACAGGTATTAATACGAACGAATTACCCAAGCTAAATGGGCGCGAATCACAGGAAATGTTACTACGGATAAAGAATGGCGAAGTTAATTTGAGAGAAACATTTTTAATGGCAAATGCGCGACTTGTTTTAAGTATGGTACAAAGGTTTATAAACACTAAGGAGAACCCTGATGATCTATTTCAGATTGGGATGATCGGATTGATAAAAGCAACAGACAATTTTGACGTATCACTCAATGTGAGATTTTCAACATACGCAGTACCGATGGTATTAGGCGAAATACGTCGATTTATTAGAGAAAGCACTGCAATGAAAGTAGGACGGAATTTGCGGGATATAGCATATAAAGCAATGATTGCTCGCGACAAATTAGAAAGAGCTGAAATCCGAGAAGCAGAGTTAGATGAAATAGCTGATGAGATTAAGGTGCCGTACTCGGAAGTAGTATTTGCACTAGATGCTATAGCAGAACCCGTTTCGATTTATGAGACTGCATTTTCGGATACTGAAGAAGGGACGATGATTATTGATCAAATAAGTGATTGTAAAGAACATGTCGACTGTGGAGATTTGTTAGCGCTACATGAGGGCATAAATGATTTGCCAGATAAAGAGCGGGTAGTAATTATATTTAGATATTATAGAGGTCTCACACAAGCTGAAATAGCCGAAACACTTGCTATGTCTCAAGCACAAGTCAGCAGATTAGAAAAAAGCGCACTCTCGCGACTACGACCAGCTATTGTAGTTGCTGTATAATAAAGATTAAAATGATTATATGCAAGTTAAGCGTTTTAGAGCAAACTGCAAAAGTGCAAATTAATTTTCAGTTTGGACTAGACGATATCCGAAGAGATTTTGAAATTGGTTCTACATTTTGGGATCGCGGAGAACTCTTAGTTAAACAATCACAGGTCAATTCTCGCTAATTCTTTATAGTTAAACGGTGCTATACATGCGACAATTATGAGCCATCATAATTGATAAATTATTTGGTGACTAGTACTTCTTTTCTTTAGTTTTACGATTGTTGTTTTTTGTGCTCGATAAGGGTGGCTCTCGAGATTTTTCTAGTACAGCACGAAATGAAAGACTGAGCATCAGGTAAAACAAAAAAGCATTTTATAATTTACTATATTCAGCTTTGTGGAGTAGTTTGAATCTGAAAGTGTGGTCAAGATAAAAATCTTAACACTGTTTCTCGATGTTTATTGATGTTAAACCAAACATTGCTAGGTTTCATTGCGAAAATTCCAGCTGAAGATGCCATATCATCGGATTTGGAAAGTATCCCTTACAGCAGAGCATACTACTATTTAAACGACATAGACATTGCTGAATGCTATAAAACAATCGTTTACCAGTCATAAAGGCATTCAAAACGTTGAGAGCGATGCAATTTTATACATCCCATCGCCGTTTATTATCGCAAAACGGCGATGGATGGTGGGATTCTACCTTGTTATAGCGCAACAATTGTATTAAAGTTATGCGTGCTCACAGGTAATTAATTGAGCAGATTTTTAAAAACCAAAACCGTCATAAATATCTGGTGGTGGAGTCGGAGGACGATTAAAATCTATTGGAGCTTCAGTTACAACAACCCTACTAGCTTTTTCCTTTAAACGTTTTAATATTACAAAGGTGGAAACAAGAAAGCCAGCGGCCACGATAGCTATTTCAATAATTGCGTCTGCTAGGGCAAAAGGTTTTTCTTGATCTGAAATGGAATTATCCTTTATATTTTTCAGACAACTGTTCAGATTGGCAAGAACTAGTATGCCTAATATAACATAGATGACTACAAGAATCTTACTAAACGCATCCGCAATCGAGATTGGTCGAATTGCATCAACTTGCAGTATCATATATGACCACATAAAAGAGCATACATAAATTAAGATTGTCAGCGATCCTGTAAGATATCCCATTTCACTGAATAAGAATTGGATATTGCTAAAAACAGATAGAGCTAGAAATAAAACTGTTAAATTAGTATTAAATACAGTTTTCACATACTTCTCGGGACATAACAAATAACTGTGTTTGAGCATATAGTTTTTTATTATGAGAATTCCCAATTTGATGAATGCTATAGAAACTAGTGATGAAAGCAACAACACGGCTATAAAAGTTATCGGGTTTTCAAATATTACTATCATATTAGGTGTCCAAAGACTTGAATTTGCATCAGATTCTATAGTTTCAATCATAGCTCGGCAAGTTGCCTCATATGTGCTATAAATAGTATAAAATGAAAATGCTATATGTGACACTAAAAGTGCTAAAGTTTGTATCCCTGAAGGGATGCGCAAAAAATTTTTATATATATTTGCCCATTTGAACATATTCATGATTTGTTCCTCCATTTGATAAGATTGATAATTTCATTGTCTTGTTACTCCTAGAAGTGAGATTACTGCACTTCTAACAGCAGTGGAATCAGACATAATGCCACTTTTAATGTTAACTTCTGCATCAATAAGCAACGATAGACACTTTCTGAGTGTGTGTTCATCGTAAGTTCTTGCTGCACTTCGCGCTTTCTCGATAATAAATGGCTTGACATTTATTAGTTTAGCAAATTCGTCATTGGTAAATTTAGATAAACTCACATGTAACATTTGTCTATAGTAGTTTGTTAAGACATACAATATAACAGTGTAAGCTGTGCCAGAAGCAATGAACTTATCTAGAAGTGACAGCGTTCGTAGTTTGTTTTGAGTGGTAAGTGCTTCTGTGAATTCGTATAGTTTGCTTTCCTCGCTATCCGACACTAGTAGCAGGACATCGGCGGTTGTGATCTTGTTTCTGCCACAATAGCTTTCAAGTTTGGCGACCTCATTAGAAATCCTTAACATGTTTCGATTAGTGTACTTGATTAGCAAACTAATTGCGTTAGGCTCAATGCCTCCAGCCCTAGAAAAGTGATCTCGTATAATTTTTGTTAATTCATGATCACTGGACATCTGTGCATCTATGGTGACAAGTTTCTTCTTGTTGGATACTGAAAACCCTGTCGAGTTATAGAATACTAGAATTTTATTACCTACAGCATCGATTATAGTATTGAGTTTTTGCGACTCGATTATTTCCTTTTTAGACCTTGTAGTCTTTTTTCCTTTCTCATCGCCAATCGTAGCATTTTTAACAACTACAACGTGTGGCCCAGGAAAAAAAGAAATTGACATTACAACTGACTCAATTGCATCACTGTTAACAGGTGTGTCTACGACATTTAAATTAAATGCACGATTTTGCTTAGGCACTAAATTGGTAAAGAACTTTAGCGCAAAGTCTCGCCAATAGGGATCTTCACCTTCAATTGAAAACACTCTTGTTGAAGTGTCGGTCAAAATATTTAAATTCAAAGCAGACGCATGCATGCTAGATATTATACACAAACTACTTGCAAATTGCAAATTATTCTTATTATTCGAGTGTGTTAAGTAAATAAATTTATATAGAAATCCATATTAAGGAATTTCATAATCGAAATATTAATAAAACAGCATAACTTGAACTGCCCCCAGTTAAGTAGACACAAGAAAAAATAAAGGATTAAGCAGCGAGTGGTTGATTTCTAAATTGAATTGGTGTCATTCCATTTAAATTTTCTTGGGATCTACCATTATTATAAAAATCGATATATTTATCAATAGCATCTCTCTGTTCCTGTTCGCTGTGGAAGGGATTAAGGTAGAACATCTCAGTTTTCAATATACCGAAGAAGCCTTCCATAGGACCGTTGTCAATACAACGACCGACTCTAGGCATGCTATGAACTATTCCTTGATTAACAAGTTTAGCCCAGAATTTTTTGCTAGTATACAGGAACCCACGATCGGTACGGATCAGAGGGTTTGAATTGGGGTTTGCAGACAAGGCGGAATCATAGTTAACAAAGACCAGGTTACTATCATTGTGATTACTAACGACATAAGAAATTATGCTTTTGTCGTACAGGTCATAGCACTTATTCTGCGAACAGAATTAAGAAATCGGTTAGTGAAAGCAAATTTATCGAAGAAAGATACATTGACAAATGTACTCAATCTAATTGCTATGATAAAAGGCAAAACTAGTCAAAAAGGGAAAAATAAATATATGAACGCATCAAAAAAACAAAATTTTTATTTGAAAGCACTAGAAATTCCAATCATAAAAGATCGCTATAAAAACACATGAAAACTTGAATATTTGTCTTGAGTATGCATAGTTTCTGGGAATTTAGGTTTTTACACTGTTTTGTATAGTAAAACACGCAAACGCGTCCAAGCGCAACTGTAAAAAAGTGAAAAAGGCGACTTCACTTTGATATGAAACCGCCAGTTTCATACATATCCTATATTCCTCCCTTTTCCTCCTCGTTTTTCTTGGCTATTGTTTTTTAACAGCCCATGAACCCGCCCTATCGGAACCGATACGTTCAACAATTTTATTTTCTCTTAGTTTTCTTAATCCGCGTTGGATCGCTCGGCTATCAATATTTACCCTTGCCGCCATTTCTGCTATTGTTAAGCCACTGTCAACTTTAATCAGTTCCAGTAAATCTTTCTCTTTCTTTGTCAGTCTTACCGTTGTTTTTTCTGCGACATTATCTACGACACTTTTTACGACATTATCTATGTCGTTTGCCATTTCTTTGCCGTAATTCAAATTTCTAAGAACTACTTTTGTCAGCTATCTTTTCAAATACGGGAAAAGCCGTTCAACGATTTCAAGATTCGCAAAAATCTCGTCGACCTCTAAAATTTTCTTACATTCAGTCAAAACACCTTTGGAAATGTTCGTGTGTAAATCGAACAGAATTCGCGAAAAAGCAAGTTTTAACGCGGCATCGCCAAGCATCGCCAACGTTTCGTTATGCGGAATGCCGTATTGGTTTCCGTATGACGAATGCGTGAAAATGCGCGTCAAAAGCGCATAGCATCTAATCCGACGCCGCATATTTCGCTTATCTGATTCGATCCCGCTTTTAACAGCATAAATGCCTTTTCGATTACTGCACCGCTTTGTACGTTTGTTTCGGGCTTGCGGGGACGCTCGGTATAGACATTATGAGTTTCCCCGCGCTTACAAGCGGCTCGATATAGGTTTTGACCGCATAGTATTGCGTCCTGCCGATAAACTTCGCTATTTCGCCTCGGCTACGCGGTATTTCGCAATATCCCATTATGCGTTCATTGATTGACTTGCCTTCGTTCACCTTGCTTTGCTCGTTATAAAAGGTTAGGAGAAAATCGCCGCGCACCGTTTCAAACAGTGGCGAGGGAAGTCCGTACTCGGAAAACTCCCGCCGTATCGTTGGAATTCCGCTGTAACGGTTTTCCGATAAACCGACATCCTCCAAAACCCGTGCCAGCGTTTTGTTCCGCGTGTCGGCTTTAACCTTGCCAAGGTCGCTTATCGTAAGTCTGCCGTACAATCCACCGGGACTGATTATCTCTAAGCGGTCGTAAAACATACGGATTTGTATCGGTGCGCCCTCCGCATGAAAACTGTAATCCCTATGCATTAGCGCGTTCAAAACCGCCTCTCTTACAGAGTTTATCGGGTATTCTCCTATATCCTTACGCTTGCCGTTGTCAATAATCGTTTTAACCCGCATATTATGCGAAATGAAAGTTATCGCATCCATGAGCATTTCGTCAACCGTGCCGTCCATGCGCTTATTCGCCGTAAACCGCGCACCATCGCTCGCCGTTTCGCCGTATTCCATCCCAGGCACGACAACCGCTGTAATAGAAAATTGCGGGAATTCGCGTTGCGGATATTTACCAAACATTAAAAGTCCCGTAAGCGTCAACTCACCCTTATTTGTTATGCCGATTAACTCTAAAACCTCGTCATCGGGTAGCGATGCAAGTCTTGGCTTTTTGATCCTTGCCTTTTCTAGCAAAGCCGCCGTCTTAGCGGGGTCTAAATCGTTTATGCTCTTGCCTGATATTGTCCGAATGTCGTCTGGCTCATGCTTACGGTATGCGTCATAACTGAAAACCTCATACTCAGTCATCGGCATATCCGCCTGCCCGACTCGGACATACGAGCCTTTAATTCTGCCCTTACCCTTATAGAACACGGGGCATTCGACAATATCCACGCTCGGTATTTCCGCCGCGACTACTGTATTTCCGTTCAGGCTGACGGTAGTTATCAACGGTCTGACTATCGGCGACATTTGGGAACATTGTTCCTCGATTGATTTTATAAGTTCCGCTGAGTCCGCTACTCCGACAATCTCGAAGCTTTTTCTCTCGTCTAAACCGAAAAGTATAATACCGCCATCGTCTTGGTTAGAAAAGCTCGATAAAGTATCGTACAGCTTTTCGGGCGCACCCTCGTGCGCGGCTTTGACCTCTATCGTTTGGGATTCCGATTTCACCGCCTGCACTTTTTTTATGACTTCTAAAATTTCATATTCAAGCATAATTATCGCCTCCTGACGCTTAATTATTTTACCACAAACGAAACAAAACAGCAAACAAAAAAGCAAAGCTAACGATTAGTAAAGCAAAATATTTTGCAAGAAAACAAAATTTGGTGTCGAATTTGGGTTTGTTGCCTTTTCTTTGGAAACGTTGTAGGTCTTCCCATGGGCGCGTTTCGTGTTTGTCGTATCTTTTTCAAATCCTGCCGTTAAAACCGCACACGATACCGTTACGGCACGCTATTGCGCCGTAACGCAGTTCTGCCTACCCACCAAAATCGCACAAGTGCCAAAACGATTCCGTTTGGGTGCGAACATACAAATAAGCGACCTACGCCCACCGCTTCTATGCGCTTATCACGCGCCAATATTCGCCTCACGGTCGTGTTTTACCGTTCTTTCGTGTTCGTAACCGAATAAATAATTTCCGCCGTGCCATCGCTCTTTCTGCCCGTTATTAGCCCCGACTTAATCATGCGTGCTGTCGTGGTTGGCGCAGTATGCTACTATATATTTCTGCCACCTGCACATCGGCATCTCGGGATTCGAGTATGCGAGCTTGCTTTCCTTAATCAGCCGTCCCAATAGAATTTTCATTCCCGCAACCGAGTTATAACCGAAGTGCCGCATAATCTCTATTCGGCTTTTGGGAGTTCCTCAATATTCAAGCAACACTTCCTCCGAGATTATTACGGCTTCGCTGCCCGCCGTTACAAACCGCTGATTTGTGTTTGTCGGTATAGCGGGGATTGTCATTTTTAATTTGCCGCTATCGATAAGCGGCTGAATATATTCTTTCATGTGGTCTATGTTTATTCCCGCCCTTTCGGCTATTTCCGAACAGGTGCGCGGCTCTTTGCAGGAGTCGAGTATAATCTCACCGAGCGTTAGCAGGTTGTATTCCGCAGTCACGAACCTTTGCCAATAATTTTGCGGGTTGTCTGGGTCGGTCGGCTTTAACCTGCCGTCCGCGATTAGCGGGTCGAGGTGACTTTTGATTTGGAATACTTTCAAAAGGAATTTCATAATCGAAATATTAATTAAAACGGCATTAATGTCTAATTAAAAAGAATTTGCGGTTTTAAGAACACAAATAAATATTCAAACAACCTTGATATTTTATTTGACTAAAGTAAGGGTAATATAATATAATTATCGAGTTAGCAGGTGCTAACTCATAAAACGCAAGTATTGCGACATTGTTGTAGATATAATTTTCCTTATGTGTGCTTACAACAATGTCGCGTATTTTTTTGGCTTTTTGCACCGAATATACTTATAGTTATTGTCTAGCAAGTAGGACTTCTTAAATTTTGATAGTGAAATGGTTCAAAGTCCAATTACAAATTCATGTGACGCAAATTTCAATACAAGCTTGACCAGGCATTTTAATAATCACCATCGCAAATTATAATTGGGTGACATAGTATCAATGGGCATCTAATATGATATTGAGATTTAATGCCATTCAGTATTTGAACAATTCGGTTATACAACTGACTCTAGCACTCATGTGAATCTAATAGAATATGATCCACTCTGTCGAATGTCAAAGGACGGAATATCGAATAATGATTTTAGTATTCACTAACTAGTATGAATAATTGCTTTTTCCTCGTTTTTATGATAAACTCAATAGCACAAGAAAATTGGTTTGTATACTAAGAGTCATTTGCCTGCGATGTTAAAGATGCCACGTGAATTAATAAGCAGTTTTTCGATGAATTTGTGCAAATTGCAAAATTATTCGGTTAGTAATGTTTTACTGTAAGATATGTGATGCTCGTATAAATTTTCTTGTTGCTGTATCGCTCACGTTTCGGCTAATGGTTTGCGGT
>JAITLB010000064.1 GCA_031278175.1 Christensenellaceae bacterium | reverse complement strand
TTTTTTTTTAATGTTTTTTTGTTGGGTTTTTATTATTTCTGTTTCGACATGGTTTTGCAAAATAATTCCTTAGATGATGGTGAAAACCTCTACACAGTGTATAATGGCAATAATATGTCAGTAATAAATGCAATTTTGTCAGTAATAAATCCGAGTGAGATGCATTTTATTTATGACAAAACTGACAAGATTGTCAGTAATAGCGAGGTGTAGTCATGAGCTTAGGTTTTGAAAATGAGCAGTTGGAATTCAAAAAGACGATTGCCGAACTGAATGAGGCGGTTATTTCTATCAGTGCGATGCTGAATAAGCATAGGAAAGGGGCGTACTGTATTTTGGCATCAAGGATGACGGAACTATTGTTTTTGCGGATCGCGGAGGCTTGGGTACATTTAGCACCAAATCGGGCATGTCCTCGGCGGTTACCTCCTGTATGACGGCATTCGGCTTTGCCCTCACATTGGCTTTTTCGGGTTGCCTTTCGCGTCCGTTAGTGAACGGCAAGCCCTTAGAGACAAGTCGCCTTAAAACGGTCACAAACCCCAAAATGCGGTTCATGCCTACTATTTTCGGGTCGATGCCAAAGTCGCGGAATATTTTATCGGGCATTGCGCCCTGCTTATACCGTCGCCAAAACAACTCCTCGAATATGAGCGTGTAAGATACGATCTTTTCCGTTACGCTTACGATGTGGGGCATTGAGAAAGAATCTCCATTTACTCCTGCGTAAACGAGGAATGCCCGTTGCTCGGTGAAATCGGTGCGTCAAGGTTTACGTTACTTAAATCGGTGTAAGCAATCCGCTTCTTTCTGCCCGCACCGGGTGTGCGCCACCGCGCTGTCCTGCCATAGATACCTCCTCTGTAACGAGAAAACCCGAATTTGTAGACATATTATACACTAAACTTCATGCTACTGTCTGCTTTTTGGTTTCAACACTACACTAAGTGTCCACTTTTGTGGGTTTCTTAATTATGATTGGTGTCTACTTTTGGGGGTACAATTCACCAACTCTCATGCCTGCATGTTTAGCCGGAAAAATATTTAAATTATGGAAATTTCACCTTACATACATTCTATTAAGAATATAAATGGATAAAGCAACAAATTATTGCTGAACTCAATTCCATACAATGGTTTGAAAATATCTTGGAGGTGAATTATCGCAATTGTTGTTGATAGCACTAGGCAAACGCAGATCTAATACAAATTTAGCACATCATGCGCGATTCTTATATATTAACTTTGGTAATAATTCGATTTAAATTGCAATCATATATTCGTGACTGTTTGTTGAGTGACGTTTTATTAACTTGCAATGCTAGCATGTGTCATATCACATCTCGTAAGCGCCTGTTTTGATTCAAAAACTGTAGTATTCTTCATATGATTGAATGACTGTTTGCACGCAATTGTACAAATCGACACATCATTAAAATGTCTAAATCCCTAATTTGTCCGACAATTGGTTCTTTTTTAATAAAATGCTACTTAATGTTGTTTAATATGTGCTAATCTATGGATTTTTGTACTTATTAATGGTATAATTAAGCTATATGAATTTTGGGTTTAAGTGCTAAATTCAATTTCAAAACGCTCTATGTAGTAGAATCAATATCTGTATTAATTATAGAGATCGTGATCTCAGCTTAATGTAGCTTTTGAAATTTAATACGAATCGTAAAATTGGCATTTATTAAAAACCATCTTTTAGGAGGCTTAATTTCAATGTCACTCGTAACAACTACTGAAATGTTTAAAAAAGCGTATGCTGGTGGATATGCCATTGGTGCGTTTAATGTAAACAACATGGAAATAATACAAGGTATTGTTGAGGCTGCAAAAGCAGAAAATGCACCATTAATTCTTCAAGTGTCTTCTGGCGCACGCAAATATGCAAACCCTCTTTATCTAAAAAAGCTCGTTGAAGCTGCTGTTGAAGATTCGGGTTTGCCGATTTGTCTACATCTTGATCATGGCGACACATTTGAACTGTGCAAAGACTGTATTGAAAATGGTTTCACTTCAGTTATGATCGATGCCTCACACCATAGTTTTGTAGAGAACATTAAAATCACGCGTAATGTCGTTGATTATGCACACGATCATGGTGTTGTAGTAGAAGCTGAACTTGGTCGTTTAGCAGGTGTAGAAGATGCCGTTAACGTTTCAGAAGCCGACTCGTCTTACACTAATCCGGATCAGGTTCAGGAATTTGTCTCTAAGACAAATGTTGATAGTCTTGCTATTGCAATCGGAACAAGTCATGGCGCATTTAAATTCAAAGGCGAAGCAAAACTTAGATTTGATATACTAGAAGAAGTCGCTAGACTTTTACCAGGATTCCCAATAGTTCTACATGGCGCATCAAGCGTTCCACAGCAATTAGCTGAAACTATAAACCGCTACGGTGGAAATATGCCAGGAGCACGTGGTGTGCCTGAGGATATGTTGCGCAAAGCAGCAACGATGGCTGTATGCAAAATCAATATTGACAGTGACCTCAGAATGGCAGTAACAGCTACCGTACGAAAGTATTTTAATGACAATCCTTCACACTTCGATCCAAGACAATACTTAGGACCTGCTCGCAATGCAGTAAAAGACATAGTTCGTCATAAACTCGTAAATGTGTTAGGTTGTAATGGCAAAGCATAGTAACCACCACAATAGTTTCAATTCGCTTAAGCCATAAGACTTTTATTTTATCTAAAACTCTGCTGTCGCGCGTCTAATATATGACGCGCGACACACTACTATTAAATGGCGAAAGTATGCTTTGCTCTGAAAGCAAAGACTATATTTCGCTTTTATATATTTAAACTGTTGGTGTTTTGTTGCATGCTACATTATTCTTTACTTTTCAACATGCGGAATTTATTGACAGTTGCAATGTATTCTAGTATATTATGTATTCTTATCTCCGATTTCACTTAAGGGGTATCATTTGATGAAGAAGAATTTCACTCATCCTGCATCCTGCGATACATTAGCTGATAAAGTTATTGCGAATAGTCCCAATATTATACTTCGCATTTCAAAAGCAACAAAAAAACAAGAGCTTTTATTTGCTTCAGGTAATTTTGCATCGCTTGGTTATGAAAGTGAAGATTTTTTATCTGGTAATTATGAATGGCACAAACTTATTCACCCAGATGACTTGGCTACAATGTCTCTTGTTATACACAAAAACGAAAAAACTTTAACAGATTCGTATTCACTACAATATCGCATACGTAAAAATAATGGCGAGTACAAGTGGGTAAACGATTTTATTACTATCACCCGTGACAGTGATGGCAACGCTATTTTTTCGGATAATTTCATATCAGACTATACTGAAATGAAAGAAAGCTTTGATAAGATCACTTATCACACGCGTTGGCAAGATGTTTTTAATGATATTATAGACGCGCTCGAACAACATGATGTAGATTCAGCACTAGATATTATATTAGCACGCGCTGGTGGATATCTAGATCTAACTCGCATAATTGTTTTAGAAACTGGTGTTGCTGAAGATAGAAATCTTAAGACGCTACATGTATGGCGAAGCGAACAGTCTACAGATAATACACTTGCTGTAAATGACATTATTGACTACGCACCGATACCTGAAATACGCGAACAAATTTTAAACCAAGGTCAGTGCGTTGTTGAATATCAAAGCGCAACAGAAAATGTAAGAAATTTCCTTGATAAAATTAATTCAAAATGCGCTGTTGTTTGTGCTATCTATATGAACAAGAATTTGTATGGTGTAGTAATTTTTGATGAATGCAAATCAACCCGCAAGTGGCAAAAACAGGATGTTAGATTTTGCGACATCATTACACACTTCATATCAGAAGTCTTTACACAAAAAACCACTGAACTTGCTCTAGTAAGATCGGAAAATATAATGGCGACTATACTCAACAATATCCCATCATATTTGTACGTTATTGACAGTTCAGACAATGAATTAGTGTTTGCTAATGCAGCCTACATAAGAGATTTTGTTGATAATAAGACCGCAAGCGCCAACCCCAATTTACTTCGTGACGCAATATCAAATGTTGCAGTAAAAAGCAGTTCTACTCCTAACTTATCGTCATTTTCTGAAGTTGATTTAGAAGAGCTTGATAAACGATTTGGTGTGCATTCGAATACTATAACATGGATAGATGGATCCCAGAAACAGCTTTTCACTTGTGTTGATTTATCCGAAAAATGGCAACACGATCAATTTATTAAGCGTATTGCTTACTACGATCACCTAACAGGACTCGGTAATAGATACAACTGTGATGTCGTAATAACAGATGTAATAGAGAATGCAAGAGCATCCAAAAAAAGCGGTTATGTCGTTTTTATGGATCTGGATAATTTCAAATTTGTAAACGACCAGTATGGTCATGATTACGGAGATGCGTTGCTTATTGCATTTGCAAATTATTTAAAAGGCGATGCTGTCCCTGTTTCATACTCTATATTCAGATTTGGCGGAGATGAGTTTGTAATTTTAGTTCCAACAGCAACACAAAGTGAAATTGTCGCGCTAGCAGAGCAAATAATACAACGCGCTCAAATGCCATGGGTTGTAAAGAATAAGACTTTCTCTTGCACGTTAAGTATTGGAATTGCTGAATTCCCCAAACATGGTAAAAGTTGCAAGGATCTAATAAAGAAAGCTGATACGGCAATGTATGAAGCTAAGCGGTTAGGAAAAAACAATTATGTATTTTATACTAAGCAATTGCCTGACGTTTCATACGAGTTAACACGTCTAGAGTTGCTAATGAGGCGCTCTATCAAGAATGGATTCAGTGGGTTTCAAGTTTGCTTCGTTGTTGATGAATCTGATAAAAAGCCCATGCGGGCATATGCAAATCTGCGTTGGATTCAAGAGTCAGGTGAAGTATTGAACTATGACGACTTTAAATCTGCAGCTGAATACATGGGACTCATCTTCGTGTTAGGTGAATTTCTTATCACCGAATCACTCAAAATATTAAAACATTTGAATGATACATACTCAAGTGATTTTAAGCTTTCTATACCTCTGTCACTTAAGCAGCTCCAAAACATGCAATTCCCAGACCAGATTTCACGTGCAATGCAAACAACTGCTGTTAACCCCGACAATGTTTTGTTTGATTTGGGAAATGGTCAAGATGTAGATGAATGTATTCACATGTTATATGTAGGAGAGCAAATCAGAGATTTGGGTGCGTCTGTCGTAATGTGTACTGATCGGAGATTCGCCAGAGCATTGCCACAATATGTATTAGTGCGTGATCCTAGAAACTTTGCAAACAACCCGATACTCA
>JAITLB010000053.1 GCA_031278175.1 Christensenellaceae bacterium | reverse complement strand
ATAAATCTTTAGTTCACATTGCTTACACGATCCTAATTCAGTTAAACTATCAAATAATGTGTTCTTCGCTACATTCGCTATACGTGCGTCCCGTTTAAAGTCATTAAACAAGATTTCATCTACTATATACAAAAAATTATCTCTATGATAACAAGTTGCCAGAAGCTCATTAGCGTCTTCAATATTCATTTAGTAATCCTTTGTAGATATATCAAAGCTAAGGTATATCTACTTTTGCGAAATTGCGTAGAATTTGCTGGGTGTGATTGCAAGATTTCGTGCTAGGCTTAACATTTAGTGCATTTATATAATCAAATGAGAACTAGAGAACTATTTTTAAGCCGGCAACACATTTTGCGCCTTGTTATATTATATACTCTAGCGCTTAAAAGTGCAATATCAAAATGCAAATTTAACTAAATTTTTTAGTAAAATACATAGCAAGGGTTACTATTGACTATGCAAAAATTCAAGAGATAAACGGGATTTGTCATTAATCTAAATTTGAGCAGTTAAAACTAAATTGCATAAATTAAACTCTGTTGTTTAATGACATTTAGATAATCAACTAGGTTTTGGACTTACTAAATCTATCTTAAAGCAATAAATGTATAGTTTAAAAAATTATTGAATTACACCAGACGCTTAAAATGTTGTTTGTTTTAGCGTTAACTTATCTTTAGCGCATCTTTGAAGTACTAAGAGAAGATTGAATGAACATGATCTCTTCGTTGTTTATATTATACAGATCATAAACCTCACTATCTGTCAGTTTAATATTTTGCTCTGTCGGTCTTATTGGCAATTTTATTAGGGCATGTTTATTATATTGATAAGTATTTCTACCCAACTCAATACTAGAAAAAATTCGCTTATATGCAAATTCAAAAAGTTGAGATGATAGTGTGCTAGCAATATAATCTAAATTTTCGCCTGTCATTATAAAACAAGTTTTGTCGGTCATAAAATAGTTGTTATCCACTACAAAATGCGCGCCTTGCGTTGTTTCAGGATAAATAATTTTAGGTTTGTTAAAGTCGTCCCAATACGCTATAGTGTCTTGCAACTCAAACCACTTATTATACGTCTTTGCTCTTGCACCCGTCTCACCAGTTTGTTTTAATTTATCGTATCCATAATCTAGTAAGTATTCCTTTATAGCAGGGTACTCATCAATATCATAATGCCGTGCTGGAAATAATCCGATGATGTATAACTTAGTCCATTTGTAATGGTCACGCTTAATATCTCTACCTCTTAACACAGGTCGTATAATTTCAATTGATTTGGGATCTTTGGCTATTAATTTATCGCGCATGGACTCATCAATTATATATGCCTCGTTACAACCAGTTAAAATTCCACGACTAATCTTGACACTCCATTTACTAAGAGGCACACCGTAAGCTTCTATCTTTTCTTTTATGCTTTTTTCGATTGGATTTAATATTATCCAATTCTCGCTAACTTTAAAATTATTTATCGTGGCATGTTCGCGAACATAAGCATTAATATTTTCTAGATCTTTGATATATGTTGCGCAAATTGTGCGTCCTTCATTTTTCGACATTTGGAGCGTTATAATATTGGTATCTACTGTTGCACTACTAAATCTACCTCCTCTTAGGTCAATTAATCGAATTGGGTTTGTATGCTTTATAAAATAATCGCGAAGCGGTTCACCATAACTAGAGCGCATCCATTTGTTGCTTGTTATATATGTCAAAAACCCGTTTGGCTTTAGCAAGTTTAGACCACGTTCATAAAATAATCCATATAGATCGCCACGTCCCAAGTAAGTCAAATACCTAGGTCGCTTTTTATCACCAATGATTTGTAATACGTCCTCTTCGCTCATCTTTTCTAAATGAACATACGGTGGATTAGCAATTACAATGTCAAACTTAGAAAATCCAAATTGCCATTCAGGGTCAAACCAATCAGTTTTCTCATTATTAAAGGGATTCCATTTAGATAATTGTTCGTGGCGCTTACTTCCAATGCCTTGATAATTTATCTCGCTCTCTTTATTCATTGCATTTTTGACATTATTGAATTCTTCTTTTAGTTCGTCATGCCTTTTAGAGTCTGCATTGAAATACTCATCTCTGATTACCTTTAAATCTTCGATTTGGGTTTGATTCTCAAAGAAACTCCGTTGTGTATCGTTTTCAATTTGAATTAGAGTATTTGCTACAACAAATTTAAAGTCTAAGTTGGGCAACAGACTAATACCACGGTTTTCTTTATCGTCTTGTACTTCTTCTTCGATAATTAATGAGAGAAAGCAACGATTCCGTGCAATTTCAACGGCTAGCGGTTGAATATCTACACCAAATATGGAGTTTTGTATAACACTTAATTTGCGTATATAATTAAGAGTCTTTCCTCTAAATTTTCTCTCAAGGTCATCTTTAATCCTTAATGGCACATTTTCAAACACTTTATTAATCCATAATACCCCGCTAGGGTCTATTACTTGTAAAATATATACAATCTTTTGAAGTAACCCAATTGGAAATGCACCTGATCCACACGCTGGGTCAAGCGCTTTTAAATTATACAAACTATCAATTATTTTCTCTTTTTCGCTACCACTTATAGTACTCAATACACTATCATCTTTTATATAACTAATAACAGATCTAAGTATATTCTCGTCAATTTCAGTTTTGCTTTTTAAATAGTCAAGCAGGGTAGTATCTACCATATAATCAACAATTTCTCTGGGTGTGTAAAAGGATCCAGTCGACTTCTTTGCACTCTCACCCGTCTCAGGGTTTATTTCTGCAATCAGATTTTCAAATATTCTACCTAGCATTTCAGGATCTATTGAGAGTTCAACGTCACAGGATGTGTTTTCATCAACTGTAAAATTATATCCTAATAGTACTTCAAATAAGTTCTTAAACCATTCATCAGGTATTAATACTATATTATCATTCCCACATTGGAGTTTTGAGTTGTAAGTATAATGATCGTCAATATGAGGCATAAATAGACCACCATTAAGATATGGGATTAGTCTATAGATTTCATCAGTTGCAAACTTGTCTTTTCTAACAGAACACTTTGTGTTTAATATCTCAAAAAATAGTGGTTCTAGTACACCATGATAATACGTATTATCTCCTTTTATTGCCCCGTCAGATAGCAAGAGTTCAGGAATTAAAGCAAGACTACTCTTTTTTTCTTTTAAAAACCAACAAAATACAATTCGGCCAATTAAGCGAAGCGCAAATTCGGCATACTTATTTTTATCACTTTCGTCTTGAATTATTAATTGTGGTTGATGTTTCTCACTAAATCTTTCACCACCCACAAGTCTTGTAAATAGTAATGCAATTTCGTCAAAAAATTGTTTATTAACAACTTCAATGGAAAATCTATCAATTAACTCATCAATTGAATTCACTTTTCCCTTTTTCAGTAAATTGTCAAAGAGCACTTTTGATTTTGTATTTTGACCTAGACGATAAGAGCGTTGGCTTTGGCTACTACATAGTAGTTTATTATCATTGAAACTATATTTGCTAGTCAAAAGTGACAAACTATAATTTCTCTTGTCGTTGTTTACAAATGCAACAAAAGCATTTTGACAAAGTGCCCTTAGCAAAATTTTAAACATTTCTTGAGTTATTGCAACACGATTGTAGCAGGCATCTTTTTTTAGCGCAACTTCGTAAAACTTTAATTGACATTGCTTTGAGTATCCTAATTCATTTACACTTTCAAATAGTAGAGTGTCTATTATATCTACGGGTCGCGAATTAAGTTCAAAGTCATTAAACAAAATGTCATTTACTATATACAGAAAATTTTCTCGCCTGTAATCATTTACTAGAAGCTGTTTAGCATCTTCATTATTCACTTTTGTGTCCTTTGTAGCTGGTCCCTTCTTGGGACTTACTACGTTAGTTTTAATAGAGTGAAACGCACCAAATCGCATTATTTGCTATGCTTTAGTATTAAATTTCTAAACGTAGTTAGACTAAATAATATTTAAAGCATAAGAATAAATACCATATTTGACATAGTATATTATATACTGCAATAATAAAAAATGCAATTGCTTAAATGCTAATTTACTAAATTTTTTAATAAAATATAGTGGCAGTGTACGATATCCATTTTATATAATTAGTGTAAGGATTAAATGGAATTAAAAATATGACCAACAAATTCAGGTGGCATAAAAATAGTAGTCTGTATTTAAATATGTAGTCAAATTAGATAATAAAAACCCTAGCTATATTAAACAATTTTGCCTTGTTGGTTTTTATATCATAA
>JAITLB010000208.1 GCA_031278175.1 Christensenellaceae bacterium | reverse complement strand
AACGAAAAAGCAAAGCGACTATTTAAACGCACTCAAAATACCACTTATAAAGGACCCTTACAAAATGGAATAATAGAGGTGTTTTATTTTTGTGATATGCGCATAAACGGGAATTTAGGAGACATATCACTGAAATACTGCATCATAAGGTTCAATCTAGAATCCATTGCGACAACTTTAGAGAATATTGTGTACTTAGAATTAAGGCGACGCAGATACGATGTATATACTGGTAAAAATGCCGAAAAAGAAATAGATTTTGTTGCAACGAGGCGCGATGAGCGGATGTATATACAAGTTTGCCGCAATCTGCCAGAAGCGTCCAGTAGGGAAATCGATAACCTAATGCAGATAAGAGATCATTACCCTAAATTTGTGCTGACACTAGACGAACTTGCCTGCGGGAATATCAACGGGATAAGAGTCGTAAAGCTTATTGATTTCTTGTTAGAAAAAGTGTAAACATCACCAAAACCAATCCCAATTTCATTGTTAAACCCGCATTCAAAATAGAGTGCGGTTTTTGCATTTTGGAGTCCCCCCGACTAATGTTTGCCCGTGGGAGGCATCATGACCCTACTGAAAACGGAGGAAGAAAATTGCAGAAAATATGATCAAGCTGACACATGCATGATAAAAGGCAAGGAGGTCTATATCGAATTACCGATATCTCAAGAAGGGTACAAAGATCTTTGTAGCGAACCGTTCGCTCTGGGAAATGTAGGGTGTGGTTCGAGACGCACTACTGTTAAGCCTTACAAGAATACTGAATTACACGAGGCGAGGCACACTTGGTACTACCTTCTTAATCATCTAAATTTTCAGGTTCGCTAGTTTGCTTAACAATTGTCTTAAATTTAATTCATTTAAATTTTCTCTTATCATATTCTCATCATAAAAGCATTCTATATTTGGTGTGCCACTATCATCTACTTTGCAAATACAAATTACGAGTGAAGTGTCAAATAGCGTTTTTTGCTCGTTTTTGAAATAATCTGCATATGCTTTTTTAAGTAATATCGTTTTATTCACGTCAATATCGCGTATGCTCTTTACTTCAATATATAGATATAGACCATTGCTAAATTTAATAATGTAGTCAAAATAACTGTGCCGCGTGTTATTGTTTTCATCTATATATTCGCCATTAATGTTAGAATTAGAAAGATTTTTTGCCCAAACTTTTATCATGCCTAAATTATCATCAGCATAATTGCTTATTTTTTCAAAAATAATATCCTCGGGCATGCTGTCAAGAGGTTGAAGATCATTTCTGTCGTAGATAATATCAAACAAATATGGTTGTCCTCTCGTGTCTCGCATAATAAGTTTGTTTTCTCTATTAATATCGTACATTTGAATATAATTGCTAGAATCATATGGTAGGCACTCAATTCTATATTGCGGTTTGTGCGTGCGGTTTTTATTCACAATATCGGCGATCTCTCGTTTATGTTTCTCAAATAATAATGTTATGAAAAACTCATAGAGAAATTTGTCCTTGAAACTTGTATAATAACTTTTCAAATATGTCTCAATGTTTTTATACACCAACATATTAGCGTTTAACATCCGCTTGTACTCTTTTAAAAATATAAATGGGTTTGTAATAGGAGAGTATATATTGTTACCGTTTATTGTTTCTCTTATTTTCTTATATACTCCATTCTCGAATAAACTCGCATATTCCTGAGAGAAAACATTTCTATTTCGCTCTAAAAACTGCAACATGTCATCTTTCAATCTTGCAGTCACAATTGCTTTTGACATTTCAACTTTGTTCGTTATTTTTATTGTAGCCAAACATTCACCAGTAAAGACTGGTTTAACTGAATACTTGAAAACTTTAAAGTCATTATCAGCATGCTCTGTGTTTGAGTATATGTAATATTTATCCGTAATTTCATTTCTTACAAGATTAGGATACGGATTGCGCTTTATGCGTCCTATCGTCTGTGTATTTAACGAAGCGCTACACACATTTCGAAGCCGAACTAACATACAGGCACGCGGAATATCCCATCCCGTTGATGGCCCAATCTTAAAAAGCACACAGTCTATTTCGTTGTCGTTTTGAGTTATATCGTCAAGTGTAAATTTTCCTTTATAAACTCTATCGCTATCTTTATCATTGTTGCCGAAATAATGAACCCACGACAATGCATTTTTTGTTAATGTTGTTTTAATGTTTTGTAGGGCACTTTCAAATTCCAACTGCTTTTCATTATTCGTAGTTGAAGAATTGTCAATTTGAATAAGCATGCATGGTCTTATTTGGATGCTTAAAGTTTTGTATTCTCCCTTTATCAACTTGAAATTTGTTATTGCATCATTTAGTATTTCAGTGTCTGTCATATCGCTTTTCAATAACATTTGTGGACTTGTTTTGAGTAGAAATTTGTTGTCATTTAGCAATTCACTGTTTAAATCTTTTTCTTTTAATATAACACGCTT
Organism: Christensenellaceae bacterium; assembly: GCA_031278175.1. GTDB lineage: Bacteria > Bacillota > Clostridia > Christensenellales > DTU072 > JAITLB01. Next base: position 3,947 of record JAITLB010000208.1, on the reverse strand, counting down.
GATTGCAGGATCTGCGTAATTGGGGGTAGCTGTCATTTTTAATATGAACTTAGCATTACTCTGCATTATCGCTTCAAATTGTTTTGATTCCTCACTGTTGTCTTGCTTATCACCTATATGCGCCTCATCGCGAATATACACAAGCGAATATCCAATATCGACAGCATTCACAACAAAGTCTTTAATTATATTTCGCTCACTTAAAATTCTACCCTTACCAAAACTGCTTTTTCCGAAAATGTATACTTTGTTCCGCTGTGGAAGAATTTTGACTGTGTATTCGGTTTTATCGCTTTTTGCAGAACTGGGACTTGGAATATATTCGACATCAAACTTTGAATAAGGCAAATCCTTTTTGTATATATTTATTTTCTTTTCAAAAAATTCGGGTAAAGATGAACTACTAGGTGTTGCAATGACAAAAAGAAACTTTTCGTCTCTCTCCTTTTCAATCAAAGATGAAATAAAACAACTTGCCATTAACGTTTTACCGCTACCTGTAGGTGCTTTAAAATCAACTTTAACTCTTTGCGTTGGGTTATACAGCGCAAGCAATTCATTCACTTTTAACTGCTGAAGTGTTGTTAATTCCATATTAAACCTCTGTTTTATATGGGTTTAATGATGCCAATTCGTTGTATACATCAAATTCATTTCTTGATGTGTATTCGGGATTCATCTTCACAAATTCCTTTTCTGCTTTTGCTTTTATTTCTTCAGCTTTTTCAAGATCTTTTAATTTCAAAGGATAATGCTTTATTTCAAATATTCGAATAACGTTTTGTGATAAATCATATCTTGTGCCTCTCCCATTAATGACATTTAGTAACCGTCTGCGCGTAATATCCAATGCAATATTACCTTCATTGTTAGTACAAAGGATAAATTTTCGTGTGCCGCCATCTTCATCGTTCAATTCCATAACAGCTTGTCCGGTTGTTCCAGATCCAGCATAAAAGTCAAGAATGTTACTGTTCTTATCACTTGTCATCTTAATGAGTTGCTTTATCAATCGAACAGGTTTTTTTCCGTTTTTAAAATCAACATCACCTTCTTTGGCTACATTGCACATGTCAATATAAAAACCTTCCCACCAGTCACCACGTATTTTGCGTAAACCTTCTTCTTCATAATAACCATCGGTTTTTCCCCAAGAATCTGACAGTCGTAGCAATTGTCTCATTGTGCCGCAATTATCAAGAGTTAATAGATATTCCTGACCACTTCGGTTAACTAGTTTCCAGTAACCATTTCTTAGATCATTAATAGCAGCAAACACCGATAATTGCGAATCAACAAAATTCGCTAGGGCTGAGCGCACTATATCGTTAAGATTTGAGCGCACTATATCAGCAAATTCTTCACTTTTCTTAAAAGCCTCACTTAGCGACATCGGCTTTTTATTGCTACAATCTTTTGGGAAACGATAGTCATATAATTCAGTTAAATGTCCTATCTCGCCGTTTTTGCGCAAGTATAGACTATAATGTTCATCATACTCATATCTCAAATCATAAAGCGGTTTCTTTGCAATATTCTTATGACCATCTTTTGTGTAGCAGAGAATGTATTCCGCATTTTTTACAATATTGCCGTTTTGTGCTACTTTTACTTTCATTCCTTGCGTTGTGCTTAATTGACAATGTATTGCGGTTACAAAACTATCTTCCCCAAAAATCTCATCGCATAGAACTTTTAGGTATGCCTGTTCCGCATTATCTATTGAAATAAATATAACACCTGCATCGCTTAAAACTCTTTTTGCCAGACGCAATCGCTCGTTCATCATATTTAACCAGCCGTCACGCGTAAATTTATCGCGATAAATGAATTTTGTAGCAGCAACTTCAGATTTATAATCGTTTCCGTCTTCTTTGCTTTTTTCAGTATTGTAAGGTGGGTCAATATAAATTACATCAATAAGTCCATGCCCGTTTCTATCTATGTAAGTGACCAGAAGATTCTTTAGTGCATCATAATTTTCACCGATTATGAGCAAATGTGTGTTATCGCTATTTAATCTATTCAAATTAATACCAAGTTTCTCATTTTCTTCTGCTAAACATACACAATTATGATTTACTTCTGGCGCAACGTCAAATACAAAACCAGTTTTGATGCGCTGTGTTATCATTTGATAAATTGCATCTATATGCTCTTCATCAGCACTGTCAATTATCCGTTTTGCAGTTATTTTCTGCTCAGCGTTAAAGTTCTCTGGCGGAATCTTGTCAATCTTCGCTTTGTAAAAACTTTTTCGATCCTTTATTTCCATATGAATATTATACAATATCCATATGACATTATCAATATTTTTGTTCAATTTAGTGAGGAATCAATTATTCCTGCGATATTTATACATGATTTGACGCATTTATACGCATGTTCTGCTATTAAAGATTTTTGAATATTTTATGTTTGGGTATACAATGGCATCGCTTCATACACTGATAAGCGCTAATCCAGTGATCCGCGCTTTACACTGCGCTTTTGATAAGCTTCCATTGCCTGCAAATTTGTCGCGGGTAGCAATTTCTGATGTTGACACTTTGTTGCCATGTTGATTGCTACAATTTTGGGCTTTGTACATATAGTGGTTTGGGATAAATTTCATCAATGGCACCATGTCCGTTTGGACAGACTTAGGACAATAAGATTTCTAATTCGTCATATATGTATCGCGCTAATGATCGAATGTTCATTTGCATTATCTAGTGCATCTAAATTGATGGCAATTTGTAAATTTGCCCCCGCTAGGCAAACACTATTATAATATAATCCAGATTTTACGGACTCAACTATCAGATATTAGATTGTAGTTATCTCATGATCCTTTGCATTGTTAATTATGTGTTTAACTACTTTGGATGTCAGTGTTAAAATTCTCTGATGAAATCTTATCAATCGTTTCCTTATATAAAGATCCGGGCTCATTTGATTTGATAATGACATTATGCAACGCAGTTTTTTATGTCAACATGTTTTTAGTTACTAAAAACAAATTGTACTTCAAATTAATCCCTGAAACTGAAAATTAATATATATTCTGTTAAAGCATTTCAAATAAACTATATAATTCAAAATAAGTTGCTCGTTGCAATAATATGTTTGATTTATTCCGCTCTTGTGATATACTATATTAACAACAACTAGAGGATCCACTTATGTCATCTATTACAACAAAGCAAGTAGCTGAAAAATGGAACATAACTGACCAACGGGTCCGCACATTGTGTAGTAAGTGTCGAATTCCTGCTACCACAAGACCAGTCAAAAATTATCACATGCCTACCGATGCTAAGACACCGACTGAGGAGCGCATAAATCCAAAAGACACCTCCCACCAGCGTTGGCTAAAATGGGATAACACAGTTATTGCAACTATCGACAAGCTTAACAATGTACGCTTTTTGTCACCTGAATATAATGAAGTCGTTCTATTATACACAAACGGCGATACAACTTGGACATCCGAACAGTTAAGGGCATTCGTCTCTGAACGTCTTGTCAATCGAGATCGCCGCGACATTGAAAAAATATTATTCCGCTGTGGTCTGTCAACTTATGATACACTCCGCATCGCTGAAATCACTAGAGCAATACATCCAAAGGACATGTTATGGATCGCTCATGCTGAAGATGAAAAGTTTAATGATGTAATTACACGCGTGTTCGATTCAATTTTTTGTCGACATCGTGACATGGTAAGCGATACAATAGATACACCTGAAGGTTATAACATCAAGAGGTATGGTGTCTATAACGGAATGTACGGTATTTATAAACAGCGCATTAATCCACTGTCTACAGATATCGAGTCTGAAATTGCTGTATACCTACTAGCTCAAAAACTCGGTGTGCCGTGTTGCCCTGCAAGTAGAGTAGACAAGAATACTATATTTTCAGCATTTCTCTATGATTTTGAGAAAGAATACATAGTGCATTTT
>JAITLB010000188.1 GCA_031278175.1 Christensenellaceae bacterium | reverse complement strand
ATTATGTAAAAATTGGTGAGTCCTTTGCACTGGGGAAACATAATATTTGTGTCGAAAATGCCTATTTAGCCACAGATCTGGAAAGCCCTGAAGTTGGGAAAAAGGCGATAAAGGTCGATATTCTCTATGACGGGGGATCGCTAACACTTACCCAACTTAGTCTCATCGGTACAGATGGGCTTGCCACGTATGGACCATATACGGGTCTAGGCGACACACTTGGTTTAAACAAGCCAGTAAACGGATCACCGACGGTGTATTTCCTAGTGCCAGAAAATGAAAATAATTTTACTTTGCGACTCTCTAAAGGTTTGAAGTTGAAATATGTTGATTTTGCTATTTCTGCATACAAAAAAGACATTATTTTACCTGACACCTCATATGATGACATTTATTATAAAAAAGGCGAGTATTCAAAGACTGTATATGTAGTTGATGGCAAAAATTTAGATTATGAAAGGTTGGATCTTTTATTAAACATTCAAGGCATAGTCGCAAAAACTAAGGCTGAAATATATGTTGACATCAAGAACTCTATGTATAATCTTTATGTAGAGCAATGCTATGATCCTGAAATAAAAATAGTTAGAGTAAATGACGTATTTAAGTTGCTTAAAATGTTTCAATCTCACGTTAAGGATAAAAAGTTTGTTACCTACAACCGCGACTCAGATGATATTGGTATTAATATGGCAGCAACAGTATCTGCTGCAGAGTCGTATTTAGCAGTGCCAGAAAATTTAAGAGAGAAAGTAGAAAAATTAGGCTTTATATTCCATGAAGATTTGAGCTTAATACAAGGTGATAGGGCACAAAGACAGCGTGTTATTTTTAATCGATATAAAGATAAACTTAGTAAAGATCTTCTCATTCATCAACCTGCTCGTGCGCTATATAGTGAGACTAAAATACTAGGGCTTCGAGATTATGGCATAGCGACAGGGTGTTTCATTTTTTATACGCACCATGATGACAACTCCGATTTGGAATTTTTAAGAAATGAAGTATTACCATGGGCAAATAGAAACATACCTGTATTGGGATGGACTACTGATGAACTCACGTATGTTCGAGAAATATCAAAATTTGGTGACATTGTTATCCCTTCTGACTTTTCTTTTAATTTAACCTATTTGGGTGCGCTTAAATATAGGCGATTTAACCAACCGAATGAGGATGAACAAATTACAGCGATGCAAGGCAAGCATTATATCGCAATTGTGGTCTCAGATGGTGACAATTTGCAACTTTTTCAAAGCGACTATACACTAGGCGATGCTCTTTATGCACAGCGTCTCAGAAACCGCATAGATTATAAAATTACATGGACGATACCGCCTTCCGCAATAGAGTTATCGGCGTATAGTCTACAGCGGGTATATGCAACGGCAAGCGAGAATGATTATTTTATTTCTGGTCCATCGGGTGCTGGGTATATGAATAATTCACTTTTCCCTAATGAAGTATTGCCAGCATATGCAGAGAAAACCATGAAAGCACTTGAAGCTTGCGATATTGATGTAATAACATATATAGACGTAAAAACATATTATAAAGACGACCACCTAGCAGTACTCGAAAAGCATGCATATTATTCGTCATATGACACCATTAAAGGTGGGATATGGATGATGGATCCAGATAAATACCAAGCTGACAGGGGTAAAATATATTGGAGTGATGACAAACCATTTGTAACTGTAAAACATTCTCTATGGGACGCGGTTCCAGATTTAGACTACTTGCAGAAAATGGCAGCCCTCTTTAATAATATGTCAACTGATATAACCACAGAAGGCGCATATAGTCTTTTAAATGTTCATGTGTGGACAATTCAGCAAATTGCAGGCTTAGAATATTTCGTTGATCAATTAGCACCGCATGTGGAAATTGTGTCTGTTGGAGAACTAATTGATCTGCTAACGGTTAACGTAGAGCGATGACTAATGATTAATTTTCGATTACCATGCTAGTTAGGGATACAACAGTTCAGCCATCGTGGCAGTTTGCCCACAAGAGGTCAAATTTAATTTTCTATCTATGCGTCAATAAATGGCAACATTTATGCCACTAACTCGCCTTAAGCGTGCTTAAAGGGGATTCAAATAGTTTATCAAACAATGAACTATTAATATGTCTAATAGTAAGACAGCAAGGTTTAAGAGTCGCTACGCGCTCTTAAACCAACTAAGGCGAGCAGATAATCTAAATGTGCGCCATCGCCCTGTTAGTTAGTCCTTGATAGAGATAATATATTTAATTTAGATAATAGACATATCCGTTAATAGTATTCACAAAAATTCTGCAACACAAATTAGCTGGTCTAGAAGTAGCGCTGATTTTCTAAATTGTATTACTTGTAGTTAACAACTAAAACTAACCCCATTTTTGAGACGCAAATGGCAATATATACTTAATAAACTTCAACAAATTACACTGCTAAAGTTTACATTTATAGCTTGCCATTTTCTTGCGCCTTAGTTTACCACTAGAGACTTCTCAAATTTTTTTTTGTCTACATTTGGTGAGGCGCGAAGGGTTAGGATAGTTAATACATCATCTTTTACAAGTACAACACATTTTGCTAAAAGGTGCCAGTTTCTAAACAAACTGTTGCACTAAGATTATTGGGGCAAAGTTGCGTGAGAGTTGTTTTATTAATGTTATGGTACTAAGATTGCAAAAGCTATATTTATGCGACTAAACTATAGCATTAGGATACTAAAAACAAGTACATAAAGCGATGTAATTAATAGACTAGCAAACGAAATATTTGCTACGGTAAGATGCCGCAAAAGTGCTATTTAACTAACTTAAGTTTGTATTGATAATAGGCTAGGATGCCTTAGCCTCAACATGCTCGGCAAAATTAAGCATAGGGTATGTTTTTAGAACTTCGATTATATTTATGGGCTGCGATAAGAGCGCAAGGATTAGACTAATAGTCTGGGAGTTGGAACACGTTAGCAATAAAGCATTGAAAAACAGTAATATACCAATTTTTGTGGCAAATATATCATTAATGCATTAGTTTTATTTTGAAATTTTGCAAAAAAGTAGTATAATTTAGTCCAGAAGTCACTATCTGGAGAAACGAAATGATAAGCGAAACAATTGATGGTATTGTACTACGTTGCATAGAAGAAACGACATGCGCGGATGACATGCAAAAGATTAACGTCATTAAAGTCAAGTACCTAGGCAAAAATGGCGAAATCACTTCAGTACTTAAATCTATAAAGGATGCAACCCCAGAGGAAAGACCCAAAATTGGCAAGCTTGTTAACGATGCTCGCGAAAAAGTTGAACTCGCGCTCTCTAAGCGAGAAAATGAAATTAAAGAACAAATCAAAAAAGACAAACTCATATCCGAATCTCTTGACGTAACATTATCAAAAAAGCGAACTGAAACAGGTGGATTAAACCCTTTGTCTATTATTAAAAATGATATACTAGATATTTTTATCGGCATGGGATTTGAAGTTAAAGACGGTCCTGAGATAGAATTCGAATATTATAATTTCACAGCTTTAAATATTCCAAAAGATCATCCATCACGCAATTCATCCGACACTTTCTACATCTCCGATGACCTCTTGCTTAGGACGCAGACATCTGCTGTGCAAGTGCATGTAATGAAAACCCAAAAACCACCTATTAGAATAGTTTGCCCTGGTAAGGTTTATCGCCCTGATGACGATGCTACTCACAGTCCAATGTTTCAGCAAATAGAAGGTTTGGTCATCGATAAGAGGGTGACACTCAGCGATCTCAAATCGATACTAGACGAATTTGCAAAATCGTTTTTCTCCGCGTCTACTAAGGTGCGGTTTAGACCGTCGCACTTTCCATTTACAGAACCCAGTGTGGAAGTCGATTTAAGCTGTAACAAGTGTGGTGGTGCGGGATGCAATCTATGCAAGCGCACGGGCTGGATCGAGTTATTAGGTGCTGGTGTTGTGCATCCAAATGTTTTAATTGAATGTGGTCTAGATCCTAATGAATACAAGGGGATCGCATTTGGTATTGGAGTAGAGCGCGCAGCGATGATAAAATTTGGTGTGCATGATATGCGCCTATTATTTGACAACGACATCAGAATATTAAAGCAATTCAGATAACAGGAGAACACTACTTATGTTAATTCCAATAAAATGGCTCAGCGAGTTTGTTGAAATCAAATTAACACCCGAGGAATTAGGCGAGAAACTAGTCTCTTGTGGTTTTGAAGTCGAAGATATCAAACCTGTCAAGAAATGCATACAAAATGTCTACGCTTGCAAAATAACAAACATAACATCGCATCCCGAGCTGCCCAGTAAGATGGTCTATTCATTTAGTAGAGACCAAGAGCGGACATTTACATTGGTAGCAGATGCTAATTTATGCGGCACGGGAGATATAGTAGCAGTTGCATTTGAAAAGGCATCATGTACCGAGTACGTATTAGATTTTGTACCTAGTAATATAGGTGGCATTCTTAATTGTGCTAAAATATGTACAGGCAAAGATCTTAGGCTAGACGATGCCGAGTGCCCAACACAATCGGCTAATGATGTACTTAAATTCATCAATGTGGTAACAGGCACTGACGTTAAGGATTTATTACCTAATGATGATATTGTATTAGATGTAGGAATTACTGCTAACAGAACAGACGCAAACAGCATTTACGGCATAGCAAGAGAAGTAGCCGCTGTTACAGGTTGCAAGTTAAAGCCACTAGATTTAAGTTATAGAGAATTTGCTATTGACGCTAGTAAAACGCTGACGCTCAGTAATGAGGCCCCTGATCTTTGTAAAAGGTACATGGCTAAAATAGTTGCTAATGTCAAGATAGAGCGTTCTCCTAAATTAATAATAGAGCGCTTAAATGCTGTTGGACTTAAGGCGATTAACAATATAGTCGATGTTACTAATTACGTATTGTATGAAATCGGTCAACCGATGCATGCTTTTGATCTTGCTGCAACAGGCGGTAATATAGTAGTTAGGCGTGCAACGGATGGCGAAAAAATAACAGCACTAGACGACAGCGAATACGATCTAGGCGAGTCTAATTTAGTAATTGCAAACGCTAATGAGCCGATGGCAATAGCAGGTGTAATGGGCGGCAAATTTCACTCAATAACAGATGATACTGTAGATATCGTATTTGAGTCTGCTGGTTTTGCTAGAGATAATGTGCGCAATACATCCAAGGCATTAGGGTTGCGCTCGGATTCATCGGCTAGATTTGAAAAAGGAATAGATGTCTATTCTCAGCAAATTGGACTAGAGCGCGCGACTGCGCTGATGTTTAAATATGGCTGGGGAAAACCAGCAAAAGGGTGTCTTGATAGTAGAGAGATGCCGAGTGAAAGAGTTAAAATAGTTTTTGAAAACAGCGAGATCACTAATATACTCGGTTTGGAAATCCCAAAAGCTACAATAAAGAAACTATTAAATTCACTAGAATTTGAGGTTAGTGTTGTTGGTAGAAAAACAATTGTTACGGTTCCATATCATCGCGAAGATGTTACCTGTGTTAACGATATCGCCGAAGAGCTAATTCGTTTATACGGCTATGATAAAATACCAGATGCGCCAATTGAGACATGGCGATTAGCAAAAGGTTGCAGGAGTGACGCGCTAAAAGCTACAGACAAGTTAAAGAATGTGTTAATAGCAAAAGGTTGTTTTGAAATATTAACATACTCGTTTACATCTCCTAAGGTATTTGACAAACTAAATATAGCAGAGGGTGATGTGTTGCGAAATGCTATACGCATTCAAAATCCTCTAGGCGAGGATTTGTCCATAATGCGTACGGTGCTAGTAGATGGTGCGCTTAAAGCAATATCTAACAACACGCAGCGCGGCAACAAGGAATGCAGGTTTTTTGAAATAGCTAAAACATATGCGCCAGGGGTTAGTGATAAAGATTATCCAATCGAAAAAAGCAGACTTGCTATTGTGTCGACATCTGATGATTTTTATACTTTCAAAGCTATTATTGAAGAGGTGTTTTCGGTTTTCAATGTCAAAGCGCGTTTTGTGCGCGATGCGACCGCGTATATGCATCCAGGGCGATCCAGTGCAATATTTGATACGGTGAGCGGTTGCAAGATTGGTTCTTTTGGTGAGGTAAGTGCCGATGTTACTAATAAGTACGAAATAGACAGGCGCGTGTATTTTGCACAATTAGATTTGGAACATATATTAAGCTGTATAAGTCCTATTATATTTGATCCGATATCCAAATATCCAGCCTCTGAGCGTGATTTTGCTGTGGTAGTAAAAAACGACATAGAAGTTGGAACAATAATAGATGTAGTAAAAGACACAGGTGGTGAATTTTTAACAAACGTTGAAGTATTTGATGTATATACAGGATCTCAAATTGAGAGTGGGTATAAGAGCGTTGCGTTTAATATGACGTTTAGGAGTATAACGAGAACTCTTACAGACGAAGAAGTAAATATTGCGATGTCTGCAATTCTTGACGGCTTGACAAGAATTGGTGCGGTGTTGAGATAGTGTTAAAAGGTGCAAGTTGAATTCAAAGTCTCTAAAAACCTTAGAATTTCAAAAAATATTATCGGCTGCATCGGCGCATGCTATTTCGGTTCCTGCAAAAGATGTTATTCGAGGTATAACTCCTAGTTCTAACATAGACGAAATTACACTAAACTTAGAAGAAGTGAGCGAAGCTGATAAAGCGTTGTTCATATATGCAATTAATCCTGGATTCGGATTTGACGATGTCACTCAAATATTAGAAAAAGCTGGTGTAATGTCTACACTTAGCATGGGGGAGTTGCTGAAAATATCTGCACTGCTTCGATGTGCTCGGAATTTTAAAGCGTCCATGTTGCGCTTAAAAAATTCTAAAGTTAGGATATCAAATGAAGTGCAAGAGGAATTGAAACTACTCGCTACACTTTCTGAAGCCGTTCATTTAGACAATGCTCTTCAAGAAGAGATTGACGGTGCTATCAAATCCGATAGCGAAATGAACGATGACGCATCAGTGGATCTGAGAAGTTTGCGTGCTAAGATCCGAAGACAAAGCGATAACATAAAGGTGCGACTTGCTAATTTTGTTAATTCGCCTAACTATGCAAAGTATATTCAAGACAACATAGTGACTATACGTGGTGATAGATATGTTATTCCTGTTAAGTCCGAATTTAGAGGATATATACCAGGCTTAATTCACGATCAAAGCGCGTCAGGTCAAACAATTTATGTCGAACCTATGGCGATCGTTGAGATGAACAACGCGCTTAAGACGCATTTGATAGAAGAAGAGCGTGAAATCGAAAGAATTTTGCGACAATTCACGGTCAAAATAAGTAATAAGCTGGATCTAATCAAATCGACATTTGATGGATTAGTCTATTTAGATGTTGTTTTTGCTAAAGCTAAGTATGCAGCGTCTATAAAAGCGGTAAAACCATTAATGAATAATTCAGGTATTACTCGAATTATAAAGGGCCGGCATCCTATCATTGCCAGTGAATCAGTAGTGCCAACAAGCATTTCAGTCGGACAAGATTATGATATTTTGTTTATCACTGGTCCTAATACTGGTGGTAAAACAGTAGCATTGAAATTGGTAGGGCTTTTAAATGCTATGGCATGTGCGGGTTTGTTCGTGCCAGCTCTTGAGGCTGAATTGTGCGTGTATGATGATATTTTTTGCGATATTGGTGATGAACAAAGTATCGAGCAAAACCTATCAACATTCTCATCGCATATTGCCAACATTGTTCGAATAACTGAAAGTGCTACAAACAGATCACTTGTTTTGTTGGATGAGCTGGGTGCTGGGACTGATCCAGCAGAAGGTGCGGCACTTGCAGTTGCAATTTCCAATTTTCTAAAGGAACTTGGTTGCAGGGCTATAATAACTACGCATTATAACGAATTGAAAGAGTATGCATTTACCACCGAGCGCGTTGAAAATGCGTGTATGGAATTTGATCCTGTAACGTATGGCCCGACATATAAACTGAGTATAGGTTCACCTGGTACATCTAATGCAATAATGATAGCCCAAAGGCTAGGGTTGAACACTACGATCATTGAAATTGCTAAAGCGGGCATTTCATCGGACAAGGTGCAATTTGAGAATGTGCTATTAGCATTGGAAAAATCGAGGCAAGCTGCAGCCATTCATGAAGAAAAATCAGCCGTCTTACACGAAGAGGCAGAGCGGATGATGAAGAATGCAGAGGCAGAGCGCAATAAACTGATGGCTCAACGCGAAAAACTAAACGAAAGCGTCAAAAAAGAAACTAAGCGTATGGTTGATGAAGCGATGGAGGAAGCTAATTCGATAATAGCAACTATGAAGGCTATGTTGGATGCCCCATCAGAGGAGGATTTATTTAAAGCGCGAGCATTAAGAAAATCACTGACTAAATATGTAGTCGATCAAGAAAACGAGTTTGCTGAATTTGTTGAAGTATTAGCAAGCGATACGATTTCAGAGGGGGATAAGGTAATAGTAAGGCCACTCAAGGCTGAAGGGATTGTTGTTGGCATCAATTATGAAAAGGATGTTGCGGTAGTTATGTTAGGCAAAATGCGATCTAATTTTAAGATTAATGATTTAGTCAAATTAGACACAAAAGAGACAAAACCATTAACACCACCACGTGCAATAACCGATGCTGATTTAAGGAGAGATTCATTTTGTCCTGAAATCAATCTAATAGGAAAGACTGTACACGAGGCAGAGATCGAATTAGATGCATATATTGACAAAGCAGTCATAGCTGGCATTAATCAAATTAGAATAATACATGGATATGGCACAGGGCGTTTGCGGGACGCAGTGCGTCGTTTGCTGAAGAGCAATTCCGCAATCTTGTCTTATAAGGCTGGAAATTTCAACGAAGGCGCTGGTGGTGTAACAATAGCACTAATGCGCAGATAGGAGCAAAACGAATGATATATTTCGACAATGCGGCAACAACCAAATGTAGCAAGCATGCTATAGCGGCCATGGTAAAGTACTCTAACGAGTTTTACCATAATCCTTCAACACCTTACGCACAGGGTATGGCTGTAAAGAATGATATTACCCGTGCACGTGAAGAGCTTTTGGAGTTTTTGCATGCCGATGGAACCATAATATACACCTCTAGTGGTACTGAATCGAACAATATGACGTTGTTTGGTGTAAGAAAGCCACGCGAAGCACGCATAATCATATCTGCAGGTGAGCATCCATCTATTGTGGCTCCTGCAAACATACTCAAGCAGAAAGGGTATGATATTGTGACTTGCCCAATCGATGAATCGGGGCGTGTTAAGATTAGAGAGCTTGACGCAATGATCAACGACAAAACTTGTTTAGTGTCTGTTATGCACGTGAACAATCACACTGGCGCTGTTAACGATTTAGCGCTCATTTCAAAGACTGTAAAACAACATAGCAAAGATATAATAGTTCATAGTGATGGTTCTCAAGCATTTGGTAAGATTGCAACCAATCTAAAGAAGTGTGGTGTTGATTTATACACTATTTCGGGGCATAAAGTTGGTGGACCTAAAGGCATAGCAGCCTTGTTTGTGAAGAAAGGGATAAATTTAACACCTATGCTATTTGGTGGTGGTCAAGAGTTCGGGGTCAGATCTTCGACTGAAAATGTGCCTGGAATAATGGGACTATGTGCAGTTACAGCTGATATATATTCATCACTAGATATGCGACTTTCCAGAATGCGCACAGTGCGCGATAAAATTGAAAAAGGGTTAAGGCATATACGCGAGATCAAGTTTATCGCAGATGGTGAGGTTTCACCGTACATACTAGCTATTTCATCACAGAAAGTGCGTGGCGAGTTAATGCAACATTCACTAGAGAGACGTGGCGTGCTTGTTTCTACTGGCAGTGCTTGCTCGACAAACAAAATGTCTAATAAAGTAGCAGACGCGCTAGGTTTAACAGGCAATTATAAATACGGATTACTGAGAATTAGTTTGTCTTCCGAAAGCACACTAGACGAGGCTCGTGAATTCATTGAGATATATTTCAAGGTATATAAGGAATTTTCTGGATATGGAGATTAGTAGCAGCTCAGTATTGATGGTGCGATACGGTGAATTATTTTTAAAAGGCGGCAATATGTCTTGGTTTGCTAGTGTGTTAACTAAAAACATCAAGGCAGCACTCGCTAAATATAAATGCAAATATATTTGCGCTAGAACACGTGGATATGTTGAAGATTTTGATGAGGATGACCTTGACGATATTATCAAGCGATTGACAAAGGTTTTCGGCATACATAGTTTGAGTTTAACATATAAACTCAAGACTGATATTGACGCAATAAAAGAATTATCAGCTGAAATTTCACCCAAAAGTGGCACTTTTAGAGTAACCGTTAAGCGTAATGATAACAAGATTCAAAAACGATCGATGGACATAGCCGCTGAAATAGGTGGGTTTATGTTATCTAAATCCGAGCATCTCAAGGTCGATCTATTTAAATATGATTTTGAATTGAATGTTGATATTAGAGAGACAGGATACACTTACCTCTTCTATGATAAAATTCCAGGTGTTGGTGGTCTGCCGTACAATACAGGTGGTAAAGGCATGTTGCTCTTATCGGGCGGTATAGATAGTCCTGTTGCTGCATATATGATGGCAAAAAGAGGTGTCAAAATATACGCAATACATTTTTATAGTTATCCGTACACTGGTGAAATGGCATTGCAAAAAGTAAAGGATCTTATCGGCGCACTAGACGAATATATACCTGACGTAGAACTGGCAATAGTTCCATTTGCAAAAATACAAGAGGCGATTGATAAAAACTGTCCACACGACTATGCGATCACCCTTACTCGTCGCTTTATGATGAGAATAGCAGAAAAATGGGCAAGAAAGCGTGAATGTGGCGCATTAATAACAGGTGAGAGCCTAGGACAAGTCGCAAGCCAAACTATGTCTAGCATAAACGTAACAAACTCCGTTGTGACTATGCCCATACTGAGACCACTAATAGGATCTGACAAAGAAGAAATAATCGCTACAGCTAAGCAAATAGAGACATTTGATATATCGATACGCCCATTTGTAGATTGTTGCACGGCTTTTTTACCTAAGAATCCCGTTATACATCCTAGTACAAGCACTGCACTTGAATACGAAATGGCACTTGATGTCGATGCTTTAGTTGACTCGGCGCTTTGTGGAATAGAACTATATAAATTCAGCAGTAGCAAGCGATTAGGAATATAGGTATATCGCTTTAAATAACAATTGAGACGATCTAGCACATATATAGAATAAATGCCTCGGCATCCACGCAAATGAAGTTTGAGTTTTTCGCACTACTTATTTGTACTTGCATTGCTAGCATTGAAATTTAGATGCTTTGGGCTAGCACAATCCGCAAGCACAAAGAGTGCTAAATAAAATATCGCATTTAAGTGTCAGTCTGTTCAATTTTAAGCGCTGTATATTAAGACTGTTGTGGTATAACAAATGCATTCTTAAATTGAAAGGCAAAGCCAATTAATTTTGAAATCAGTTATATATATTCAAGGAAGTCTTAATTTTAATATTTGCAATGGGGGCGCTAAAACAAATGCCCCGAAGTCGAGCAGTGATTTGAGAGAGTAATGCAGGCTTGCTACATAAATTATCAAATACCTACTCAAGCAACACTCTCCAAGCAAGTCAGTAACGCTTAGTGCAATCATATGCATGCTAATTTAAATTATGCGCTTTAGGAATATGAAAACCGATTTAATGGAGCACAATCATGCAACATTTAGACATATGCGCGAATGCATTTACTAGGTGCCCGTAACGCAGGCGAATTAGTAGAATAACAATTCTAGCGCCAAATTTGAGGTAATATCTGCTCTAGAAACATCACACCAGTTTCTATATTGCAAATAGAAAATCAGGTAGCACTAAGCGATAAGCAATGCAATTGCCTTGAACTGTTGCAATCTGGATCGAAATTCTTTTATGTGCCCACCTCAACCTGGTAGTAGCATATATCCTTGATTAGTCTAACTTTGTGTGTGTGGTCATTTAGTTAAATGTGCGCTACAATGCATAGCGACATTAATTTCTAAATACAAACTTCTATTTAAGTGCAACAAAAAGCATGGCGCATTTAAATTTCGCACTCTTTTTTAGTTAATTAAGTGAAAAATTTGTGGTCAATGCCAAAGTTGATGTCAGTTATTAAACAATTTTGCTAAAACTCTTGAAATAATAGTACTAGATGTGATATTATTTTATATAAGAAAGTAGCGGTGTCGTGACAGCTAAACGTAACAGGAGGCAGTAGCGCCGATGCGCAAGCACGAAACTCTAATCTTAATATTTTGTGGATTAGTATTATCGATAATTTCGACGATGCTTATGCTTTTCTCCGCGCCCCTTACACCAGTGGTCTCTTTTGCTGATGCTTTATACAATGCAGATGAAACAAGCAAGTTACAAGTTACTTTCCTTGATGGTTGTTTGGATGATAGTGGCATATATAGAGTTGTATATAGCGGTCAGACACAGAATTTTGATACTGTCAATATTCAAGCTGTCACCTTTGATGGAGCTGCTATCGATGTTACCAACTTAACCATCGGCTATTATGCGAGTGTAGATGGTAATCCTGGCGCACAGGCATCACCTACTTATCCAGGCGAGTATATAATCTCTTTTGCCTATCAAGGTGAATCTGTAACTCTTGTATATGTAATTGAAAAAGCAAATGTTTATGGTGTAAATTTCGATGGAGTTGGTGTTAATAAGGCAACAAATCCTGTAGAGGTAGACTATCATTCATTTGAGGGTTTTAAATCTACGAGTTTATATGGTCTAAATAACACAGATATAATAAGTCCCACCGCATATACAATCACTTATGATTTTGGTAGTTCACTAAATGGTTCATATTCCTATGATGGTACGAAACCTAAACCTCCAGTCACCACACCTACGGGCGATCCATATAGTGTTAAGATAGAGTTTGCTGGAAATGAATATTTAAAACCATATGAGACGACATTGGATTTTAAAGTTTTGGCTACTCCAATCGTTGCTATTGCCTCTCCTGCTCCATACAGGTACTCGGGGATGCCTGCAACGCAATCGATTGCCTACTACACATATGGCATAGCGTTTGGTAGCGACTTAAATAATATACCAGTATATTCCACTAATGTCACATTCAGTGTGGTATATCATAATGAAGCAACGGGTGTATACACATCCAATCCAGTTAATGCTGGTAGATATACAATATCTTCAATCACCTCTAATACTCTTAATTATTATTACAGTCCTTCGATAGGTTATCCGAATACACCTCTAGAAATAAGCAAACAAACGCTTACTATAATGGCGATTTCGATAACTATCAAGCTAGGTGAAACACCGACATTTATTTACGATTTTTCTGGATTTGTCAACGAAGAGACATCCTCTGTAATAAACACTTCTGGACTTACAATACAAGATATGCCAGATTGGACAGTGCCTGGAGTATATAATATTATACCCACAGGTGCTACATCAGAAAATTATAATTTAGTTTATCGTGTTGGACAATTGACAGTCAATCAAATTAATCTTTCAGTACAAGTTGGCAGTAGCGCTAATGATCAAAAATTGACATTGACTGGTGAATTTAAACCTAATACCTCAATAAGTGTTGAAAAGTACGAATCGAGTTCATTGGATGCCGCACGTGTGGCTAGTACATTGCTAAAAGCAGATAAGATAATCGCTAAAAGTGATGTTGAGACGATATATAAATTTACGTTTGATAGAGGTGGAAATGCATCTAACGTTTCATATGTAGCGGTACTAGATCAAGTTAAGAAATCTCCACTATTTACATATAAGCTTGCTATAGTAGATGACAATGGAAATATTTACACAGTTGACTCTTATCGTATTGTCGACGGTAAGCTGACGTTTTCGGCATATGCTAGTGGTTATATCGTATTATATCGCGATAGCATAACGACATATTTAATCATTTCAGTAATTGCCTTGATCGTTATTACTATTGTCGCTCTAAGGTTAGCATCCACTCTGTCGTATTATTCAACAAAAGCGAGCATAAAAGAAGCAAAGCTTAGAGAACAAAGACGCCAACAGATAGAGCAACGAAATACCAGGTATAAGTGGTAGTGTTGTAGTGTTAAATATGCTTTAGCAAACGCAATATAATCTATGGCGCTACGATGATATTCACCTGTCTAGCACAAGCAATCTACAAACGCTAAAACCCAAATGAAAATAATAAAAATACTTACCTTTTAAATGATTGCTCTAAATTGACTGCTTGTTTAATTTCTGGTTGCACTAAAATTTCAGTATGGCAATATTGCACCAGGTTGAGGGCAACAAATTAGTGTTTGGACATATAGTAAACAAATCTGGTCATTTTAAACAAGCAGATTTTGATATTAAAATTGCAGAAGCGTGTGTAGCGTTTGTAGTTGCGCTGGTTTCTCAAAGCGCAAATTAAACACTTTGATAAGAACTTCCTTCTTACAAGATTGGTTTTATAAGGATACAAGTTTAATATCTAATTTACCGCAAGACTAGAAAACATGTTTAAATTTAAGCAGTAAAAATTGTGTACTCCTACAACGATTAGAATTTAAAGTGGTTGATATATTATCTTGGAAGACACCAACTATAATAACTTAAACAGATGGAACAACTAAAATACATTTGGAAATATTATTTAGTTTAAAAGCTAGTGATCTAGCATTTTAAGCAACGCAATCAATTTTACATTTTGGCATTAAAATGGTATAATATCTGATGATTTAAAATGTCAAAATTCCATAGTTAGTGGACGGGTGCAATGAGTTTAGCAGATAAAATTTTTATTGATAATTTAGCGGATATACTAAGCACTGGGTTTTCCGATACCGATCTAGAGGTTAGACCCAAGTGGGCTGATGGTAGCAGTGCGCATACAATAAAGAAGTTTTGCATAGTCAACAGGTACGATTTAAGCAAAGAGTTTCCGATATTAACAATTAGAAAAATCAACTATAGAGCGGCAATTGATGAACTGTTCTGGATTTGGCAGAAAAAATCAAACAGGCGCGATGATCTCAATTCCAAGATATGGGATCAATGGTTTGGCGAAGACGACACTATAGGCAAAGCATACGGTTATCAAATGAGTGTTAAACATCAATACAAAGAGGGCTTGTTTGATCAAACTGACAGAGTGCTATTTGATTTAAAGAATAATCCACAATCAAGGCGTATTTTGACTAATATATATGTACATGCCGATCTTCATGCTATGAATCTATATCCGTGTGCATATTCAGTAACGTTCAACGTATCGGGGAAAACACTCAATATGATCTTGAATCAGCGTTCGCAGGATATGGTCGTTGCAAACAACTGGAATGTAGTGCAGTATGCGGTACTACAACACGCAATAGCCCAAGTATCAGGTCTAGAAGTAGGAGAGCTTGTGCATATTATAGCTGATGCACATATATACGACAGGCATATATCGACAGCAGAGGAATTGATTAAGAGGTCAGGATTTAGCGCTCCAACGTTTGAAATTAACAAGAGCATAGATAATTTCTATAATTTCACTGTCGATGACTTCAAATTTGAAAATTACAAGGCGCAGCCCTTAGGTTACAAGTTAGAGGTAGCGATTTAGTGAAAGCTATTGTTTGTTGCGATTTGAACTGGGGAATAGGCAGAAACAATGATCTACTATTCAAGATCCCAGAGGATATGAAGAATTTCAGACAAAGGACTCTGAACAAAGTTGTTGTAATGGGCCGGAATACTCTGTTATCACTACCAGGTGGATTGCCGCTGAAAGACAGGACCAACTTAGTTTTGTCATCTACCATGGTGCGAGACGGCATTGAAATCTTCCCGAGTGTTGATTTGCTGTTAGACAGACTAAAGGCATTCAACACCGCAGATGTATTTATCATCGGTGGCGACAGCGTATATAAATTGATGCTTGATCGGTGCGGCGAAGCGCTGGTTACTAAAGTTAAGGCTAAAGCAGATGCAGACGCATTTTTCCCTAATTTAGATCAATTACCGAACTGGAGACTTAAAAATTCGACAAATTTTGAAAGTTCTAGTGGTTATGAACTTACATTCTGCGAATATGAAAATTTAGCGGTGCTAAATGCAAAGGCAGTTCCAACCATAACACAATAGGCACTAAATAAAAGTGCAAGTATGATAAATGTATTGTTTTTTGCTTAAGTGACATGCAAAAACAAGGAGGCAAGATGACACCAGTTAAAATTAAGATGAAAACCCCGCTTGTTGAGATAGATGGCGATGAGATGACCCGCGTACTGTGGTCAGAGATCAAAAAGATACTGATAACACCGTATGTTGAGCTTAACACTATATATTTTGATTTGGGTCTTAATAGCCGAGAGAGCACCAAAGATTCGATAACGACCGAAGCCGCACTTGCAATAAGAAAGCACGGTGTAGGCGTTAAATGTGCTACTATAACGCCTAATGCGCAGCGCGTGGGCGAATATAATTTATCCAGCATGTGGAAGTCACCTAACGGCACTATTCGCGCGATATTAGATGGTACTGTTTTCCGCGCACCGATCTGCGTGTCGGGGATAGAGCCGCTTGTGCGCTCGTGGGTAAAGCCGATAACGATAGCAAGACATGCGTATGGTGACATTTATGCGGGTGTAGAATCTTATGTGCCTAGTGGCGGCAAGGTTGAAATGATCCTACCAGACGGGACAAGAAAAGCCATATTTGAATTTAGTGGTCCTGGAATTGTTCAAGGAGTACACAACACTGATGCTTCAATTGAGAGTTTTGCGCGTTGCTGTTTTAATTACGCGCTAAGTGTGGCTCAAGATTTATGGTTTGGGTGCAAGGACACAATCAGCAAAATATACGATCACCGATTCAAAGA
Source organism: Christensenellaceae bacterium (assembly GCA_031278175.1). Taxonomy (GTDB): domain Bacteria; phylum Bacillota; class Clostridia; order Christensenellales; family DTU072; genus JAITLB01. Next base: position 5,917 of record JAITLB010000188.1, on the reverse strand, counting down.
CATTTTCGCTGAAGTTTTCGAATCCGAGTACAAGTACAAGTTTAGTGCTAGCGGTATTAATTATTATTACATGTTAATCGATGACGCGACAGCGCGAGTTATGAAAAGTTCGGGTGGTTTTGTTTGGGCATGCAAGAATTATGACGGTGATGTAATGAGCGATATGTTAGCTTCGTCATTTGGATCGCTAGCGATGATGACTTCAGTGCTCGTCTCGCCCGATGGTAGTTTTGAATATGAAGCGGCCCACGGGACAGTTACTAGGCACTACTACAAATTTTTAAAAGGTGAAAAGACTTCGACAAATCCAGTCGCCACTATTTTTGCCTGGACGGGTGCGCTATATAAGCGTGGCGAGTTGGATGGACTGCCCGAGCTGTGTAAATTTGCAAAAGACTTAGAATATGCCACACTAACCACAATCGAGAATGGGATAATGACAAACGATTTAGTTGGGCTGTTTTCAAAGACAGGGATAAATGCTAGAGGTGTAGAGACATTTGAATTTTTGCGAGCTATCGCATCTACATTTGAAGGCAAGGTAAAATAGATATGAAAGTCATCAAGTTTATTGTTGGGGCATTTAAAACTAATTGTTATTTAGCAATCGATGAAAAGCTAAAAATTGCTTGCTTGATTGATCCAGGCTCAGGTTATGACAAGATAAGAAACTACTGTGATGATAACGGTTTAAAGCTCTCGTGTGTGTTAATAACACATGGACATTTTGATCATGTCACTGAAGTCGGCAGATGGAAAATGGATGGTTTACCTGTATACATACATGAGTTAGACGCATCGTATTTGACTCTACCCAAGAGACTTGGATATTCACCGACTAAGCAGATGCCGCAGATCGTGCCAGACAGGTTATTAAAAGATGGCGATGAAATTGCAGTAGGCGACTTTAAACTGACTGTAATGCATACCCCAGGACACACAGAAGGATCCGTCTGTTATATAGGTGACGGTGTGATTTTTTCAGGCGATACACTCTTTAAGGGCGATTATGGTCGTGTGGATTTGCCAGGTGGCAACTTTAATGATATAAAGAAATCACTTAAGAGGTTGTTTTCTCTGCCAGGGAATTACGTGGTCAATCCTGGGCATGATATTCCTACTGATCTAGATACTGAGCGAAAGACAAATATAATTTTAGGAGAGTTATGAGCATTATTGCACGCTTTGACTCTGAGATGCCAGATTATATGAATGATATCCCTGAAATTTTAAGGGCATACGATCCGCATATTATAATAGATCAAACGTCTTCTAACTTTATTAGTGTTTTAGCATATGAGCATGAAAACTCTATTACACTTGAAATTAACTCTAATCTAACAGACACGATGTCACAAAGTTTAGCTTTGAAATCGACAAACACATTGATTAGGAAGAGAGAGGCTAAAAGATTTGTACAAAATATATTATACGAGTACTGTCTAGCATTAACCAATGTACACTTACCATATGGTTCTCTAACAGGTGTGCATCCAGCTAAATTAGCAAATGAAGCTATCGAGATGCAAGTGCCAGACGTGGCGCGGTATTTATGCCAGTCTTTTCATGTAATGCAAAATCAAGCTAATTTGATCTATAACGTTGCAAAAAATGCGCGAAGAGAACTACTAATACCTAAAAAAGGCGAAGTTGATATATATGTAAATATTCCGTTTTGCACCAGCAGGTGCAAGTATTGCTCGTTTATAAGTGTCGAAATTTGGCGCGTTAAAAAGCAGATAAATGAATATATAAAAATATTGAATGATGAAATAGAAGCGATATTAAAGTATATTGACTCAAAAAACTATAGCATCCGCGCTATTTATGTCGGCGGTGGCACCCCGACGGCATTAACTAGTCAAGAGTTATGGGAAGCTTTGCACCAACTACAAGGAAAAGCTAGCGAGTTTACAGTTGAGGCCGGCAGACCTGACGGGTTTACAATTGATAAAATGCAAGTGATAGAGAAACTTTTAGCGACTCGCATTTCTCTTAATCCACAAACGCTCTCGGACGATACGCTCAAAATCATTGGGCGTAACCATACATTTCAAGATTTTGAGATGAAGTTTGAGGAGGTTCGTAAAAACTTTGGATTTGATATCAATGTTGATTTTATTGCAGGGTTGCCTGGTGAAATGCCATCTCAGTATTATTCGAACGTTTTGCGTGTGGCAGAGCAATTTGGACCTGAAAATATAACATTGCATAGTTTTTCACTCAAGCGTGGCTCCGAATTTAGAGAAAAAGTAAAAGAAGTCAGTAGTGAAGATATACTAACGGGCATGTCACAACTTCGGGAATATAGCGAATTGACGAGGTCTACACTACAGGAGTTTGGGTATATCCCATACTATATGTATAGACAAAAAAACACAGTCGGCAATTTAGAAAATGTCGGGTTTTCAAGACAAGGCAGCGAATGCAAATATAATATGGACAGCACGAATGAGAATGTAAGCATACTAGCAGCAGGCGCAGGCGCTATGACTAAATGGGTGCATGCAGAAGAAAATCGCATTGAAAGATATCATAATCCTAAAGGCTTTAGAGAATATATCGAAAGGATGCCTAAGCGAGTACAGGAGATATTAAGAGTAGCAGAAGATAGCGGTGATTTGTTTGCGCTGCTACCAACTCGGTCTTTTAACTAAAAGCTGTAGACATCTTACTCCCCATTGCCGACATAATTCTACAAACTCTACAACAATCCGCCTACAAACTCTCAAGCATTTTATCTACAAACTCTCCAATCGTTTGACAGTTAAGCGTTTGTGAAGTAAAATAGTGCGCTAGGAGTAATCTAACCATGGATACAAATTATTTGCCCCGCATTGCGGACGGTGTACTTGCCGAGAATCTTAAAACCTTTCCCGCCGTATATATTGCTGGTCCTAAGTGGTGCGGCAAAACCCGCACTGGGGAACAACATGCCAAAAGCGCATTGTATATGCAAGACCCTGACGAGTTCGAGGCAAATATGCGAACTGCCGACATAAAACCGTCTATGCTATTAGCAGGTGACAAACCGCGACTTTTAGACGAGTGGCAGGTTGCGCCCGTCCTTTGGGACGCAGTACGGTTCGCTGTCGACAGAAGCGGCGGTGAGCGCGGTCAATATATTTTGACTGGTTCGGCCGTGGTAAAGGAAGGTACTACCTTGCACACGGGGACGGGACGTATCGCACGTATGGTGATGCGCCCTATGACTTTGTTTGAATCGCAAGAATCTAACGGACAAGTGTCGCTACAATCTCTTTTTGATGATTCGCCCGATATTGAAGCAATATCGCCCCTAACGCTTGAAAGTCTTGCTTTCGCGCTCGCTCGCGGAGGCTGGCCTGAAGCCGTTAAAGTCGGCGGATCGGCCTCGTTAAGACAGGTTTATGATTATGTAGAAGCCGTAATAAATTCGGATATGTCAAAGATTGACCAGGTGCAACGCGACCCGACCCGTGTTCGTGCACTTATGCGTAGTCTTGCCAGAAACATATCCACACAGGCAAACCTATCCACCTTGCGTTCCGATATGCGTGGGGAGGAGGAAGTACTCTCTGTTAATACGATTTCCAGTTATCTCAACACGCTTTCTAAATTGTTCGTGTCGGAGGACTTGCGTGCATGGAATCCGGCGACACGTTCGGCAACTGCCGTCAGAACTTCACCCACGCGCCATTTTGTCGACCCGTCTATTGCCGTTGCACTTCTAAGAATGAATCCAGAAGGACTGTTAAAAGATTTGAATACCTTCGGCTTACTGTTTGAATCGCTTTGTATCAGAGATTTAAGGGTTTATGCCGAACATATTGACGGAGAAACATTCCATTACCGCGACAGTTACGGTTTGGAAGCTGATGCCGTTGTTCAACTAAAAGACGGCAGATGGGGCGCTATCGAGGTTAAGGTTGGAAACAAAGAGATTGAACAAGCCGCTACTAATCTATTAAAACTGAAAGATACCGTTAACACAGAAAAAATGAATGAGCCGTCTTTCCTCATGGTGATTACTGCTGGCAAATACGGAATCCGTCGTAAAGACGGTGTGTATATCGTTCCCATCGGCTGCTTGAAGTATTGATTTTTTGTCAACGATTTATTCTGTCGCTTTCGATCCCTTTGCCATGCTTTTTGTTTGGATAGATTCGAACATGCGGGGTGCATACACGGTCTTTTCGGTTTCCACGGCATAACCTTACCTCCTGTTGTTTTTGCCATTGGGAAAGATCGGTTGTCTGCTGCCCATCCGATATTTTTCTAACCGATTGAGTTTGAACCGTACCCGATCCTTTTTTCTTGCTGGTGGAGTTTCACTGAAAAAGCCCTACACATATATAATTGCCGTATCATGCAAAAAACCGTATCTTGTTCGTATCCTAATCGCATCTTTTTTTGTTTTCTACCTAAATTTCCGAAACCAATCTATGTGTTAAGGGTTGTCCATATTCATGAAATAGCAAAACCCCATAAATTGACTAATAAAATTGCATAAAAAGCCACTAAAACTGGAAAAACAAAAAAATATATGGTTTGCTCTGCTACCACTAATGCGGACACGCAAAAACAAAGTAGCACAACTTTGGCATAAAAAGATTTTGTACTTTTGTATCCGCTTGCTTGCTCTCTTACTGTTTAAAGAGTTGTATAGAACCAGCGCAAGCGTTGACCGGCATTGCAAATGCGAAGAAATCTTTAATTGGTGCCTCAGCAGTGTACATCATAATAGCAAAGGTGATATAATTTATACAACATAAATGCAAGAGGCAACTGTTTGGATTTAATGCAAAAAGACAAGAGTTACTTTAACTAAAAGCGGTTGTGGCAAACAAAGCCGATAAAAAGTAGTTCAAGGAGTATTAGTAATGGTTAGTGTATATTTACTTGCAGGTTTATCTATAGGTGTAATCTTATGGAGAATTCTTTTTAGTAAAAAACCTAATTTAAAAATGGGTTTTGTTGCTAAAACATTAGCTTCGCTATTTTTCTTTTTGGCTGGTGTTTCTGCTGCTTTTTATGTTGCAGGCGGCATGTCATCTATCAAGGTACAGCTGATGGTTATCGCACTAGCGCTGGCGCTGGTAGGTGATATTATACTAGCACTACCATCTTATGCTCAACCTGAATTCGAATCTCTATTTTCATCGGTCGGCGGGATATCATTTTTTGCAGGACACATATTATACATAGTGGCATTCTTTATCGGTGTTGAGTTTAACTATTATTTGATACCTGTACTACTTATCCCTCCGCTGTTATTCTGTCTGTTGATTCGTACGCGTTTGATGACACCAGGAAAAAACACCATACCAATTCTAGCATACAGTGTTATTCTCGGTGTATTATTGCTCTCAGTTGTTAATATGATTTCATATAAAATGGTACAAGGGTATTTAGCACTTCCAGCTAGCATTTTATTCATTATATCCGATGCTTCATTATTTGTGTATAATTTTGGTGTTGATGAGCGTTCGAGGTCAAGATTTGTGAAAAATTATTTAGTGCTACTCCCATATTTTATTGCGCAATCGATTTTTGCAATTAGCATTACACTACTGTGACCGAATTTTCGTGGGGTGTGAAGGACCAGATATAATTTTTGTACCCTATCTAATGCACGGTTGCAATTTAATTATCAAGCTTTAGCATTAAAAGCACTCATTTCATTTGTTTTACTTGTAGTGGAATTAGGATCGAATTTTATTCAAGTGAGACTCAATATAAACAAATAGTACAAAACAGAAAAATTGACAATTTTTTCTTGCTAAATACATATTAATTTGCTAAAATTAAATCGTTATCTAAAGGCTGGTTTTTTATCTGACGCAATTGCTTGTGATGGTGCAAAATCAATTAAACGTTTCTCTTGGTTTGATAATTGTACCTTTAATTATGTATTCTATCGTGACACAAGATGTAA
>JAITLB010000162.1 GCA_031278175.1 Christensenellaceae bacterium | reverse complement strand
GTTTCAAAATTATCCTATTATCCAACCTTTAATAAAGCCTCGCGTTTCTTTATTAGGTGCATAAATATAATCGAAGAGGCTTTTTAGACTTCCATTCCCACCATTGGGGATTATAAAATCACCACTTGAGTCTTTAATGATTTCTACAAGATGAGCACCAACTTCACCATCCAATTGCCACCAATAATCTAACATCATTATTTGATTAGGTTTTAGAGATTTAGACGCTTCGTAAAAAGCCTTTTCACCACTTACTCCTGAATACGTAACTGATTTCACCCCACGCAACCACAAATAACTCTCGATTTTTGCAGGATTGGTTCCACCAAATGCAAAGGCTATTATTCCGTGGAAAGCCTCGTAGTCGCGGACAATAGTTGCCAACGCTTTTGTATTGCCCACTTCAATTGAAGTGTTTGAAAACTTTCCTACGTGCTTTAATACATTATACCCAGCAATTGCGCCACAACCATTATTATTCATAGTCGTTAAGCCATATCGCCAAGTTGTAAATTGCTCTTGATAATTTATGTAACCCTTTGCAGCGTTCGATGCCTCAACCTTAAAAGCTTGTGACAAATTATGATAGTAAGTTGTGAGTGCTGTAACTTCATCAACTATCCTTAACACGGATTTTGATAAATATGTAATAATTTTAGTTACTACTGGCGCAAGTATCGTTATTACAGCTCGAACAACTGTTTCCAGCGCAACCACGTGGCATTCACAGGTCTCACTTTTCATATTGTGCTATCTATAGAGCGAAATGCCACACAACTATAGTACATCTCGTGGTGTCAATTGTAAAAATTATTTGACTGTTAATCAAATACTGAATCCTTCCTTATTTGTCAACGAAACTTGCCAAATAATTTTATTTCACTAGTGTTTTCATCAAATAAACTATTCTGCTCTAGTGTTAATTCAAGAACTGTTTCTGTGTTTTTGTAGGAACCAGAAACCACAGGATAAGCGCTAATAATTTCATCATCATAAAGGCAAATATCAAATCTTCTATTCTCTTTCCACATAAATAATACAACATGCCAAATACCATTTTTATCTTTTATATTGCCTGTGGCTTTAAGGTAACTATACTGGGAAAAGTAAACCTTTAGAACATCAGTATAGTTAGACCACGTGATGCACAAATAGTCAGCAGCGTCTATTTGATCTTTATCGACAACACTTTTATTAAATGTCAACTGCTTATATAATTCACCAAAAAGAGTCAGAGATTCGCTATTGGAATAAATTATCGTGCGATTGAATGTAAATGGTACGGTTTCGTTTAAAAATTCGCCTTCATAAACACCTTCTTCAATTAATGTTATGCTTAAGGAATGAATAGTGGAAGTTTCGATTTCAAATAGTGCTTTTCTTTTTATACCATTCACATACAGTGTGCCATATCCAATCCTAGCCTCTTCTAAAATTGCAAACTCAATTTTATTATCTGTATCCATCCATTTTACATACCGTTCAGCTAGTAAGGCATAACCAAAATCAAAGCAACCTGCTAATGCAAAACATGAGCTTAGCAACATTATTGAAATTATTAACATTAACGCGATTTGCTTCATTTTCATGTTTCTTTGTCACCTTTTATTCAGGCTTGAATAATGATCCCGAGGTTAACTATAATTCATCAGATTTCCATAGAGCACTTAAGCCTCATGCTACAAATTACAAAATTACCACTTGAACTCTTAGCAATTGACAACGACTACCACCTCAACCATCTCATTGGTTTTGCTGGTGACAAACTAAAATTGTTGATTTGCATCCGCAAATTGAAAGTCAGCTTTGATATCATTCATTTGTAGATCTAGGACATGCGTTATATTATTCACATGCCTAATGCATACAATTATTGATACTCATATCAGCTTAACCAAATGCGGTAGGTTCTACACCACGCGATACACTTTGTAAATATAAACAAAGTTTTTAATCATACACTGTATCCTAAAAACGCTCAACCGCTCTGTTAGAGTGTGCCATTAATTAATGTCTTGCTGATGTTTCTATGGTATCCAACGAGAAGACACCAATATCTTATGATGTTTTAATGTCCAATCTCTTCAATTGTAAGAAGAGATTGTGAGTTTTTTCGTCCTACTTTAATTTTGCAAATTCTGCGCTGCGCACACTAATGAAACTTGCTGTTGCATTCTAGAAGTGCAGTTTTTGCTTGCCGTATAATTGGTAGTGCTAGACAATCTACATTTAAAGGTTTATTACTCTAAAAAGCATAGCGCTACTAAATTCCGATTTGCAACTTAGTAAAATTTAGACAAATCCACGGCACTTAAATGCGTCTGTAATCGTTTGCTAAGCAATGCTAGTGTTCTTTCTCAATCTAATTGAATACCTATTACTAGCGCATCTAGTGTTCATAATATTATACTACTTTCATCGCTAGTTTAACAAGTATATTGCAAAATTCGCTATCTTTTAGTCAATAGAAAACTTATTTACATCTATTTTTAATATGTCTAGTTGCTTTTTGATTGTTGTTACACCACACTCGCAAAATTGCGCAATCTTCACCAAATCAACTGGCAATTTCTCAGCAAACATATAAAAGAAATTGATCGCTGCGCACATTGCGGGTTTGTAGATATTTATTTTATTGGGATTATGATTATTCCACATATCCACAACTATTTTTCTTATTAAATCATAGTTGGGCTGTTTGTTTAGACTCATTACAACAAAGTCAACGGTACTTAGATATAAAAATATTTCACAAAGATCAAGTTTCTCACGTGCTATATTGTTACGAAAATCAACAAAAAATGTTGACTCAAAGTTTCTTACTAAAACAATGTCATCTGGCGGTCGATACGCAAGCAACCTTACAAAAATCCGTTTTGATGAATTCGATATCATTTCGGAAGAGTATTTAAGAAATCTTACACTTAACTCTCTCAAATCGCAAAAATCATTTATTACTGCATTCATCATATAATTATAGGTTGGCTTTGCACTATCAAAAGCAAAAACACGTTCAAAGATCGCAAACAACTTATCAGATTTATAACCGTTATGGCATTTTCTCATTTCATCTGACAATTCTTGCAAAAGTGATTTTTGATAGAACTGATAAACATTGTTTATTTGACGAATTGCATCTTGATCTTCAAAAAGATTGAATCCTGTTGGGGTTGTTTCTAGCAACCACTTGACAAAACCGTGTCTTGGATCTACATAATACACAATCTCCAATATCTTCTGGAGTCTTTCGCATTCATCACTATAACCGATTGCATAGTAGGTTATTAAACTAAAATATACGACATCCGCTGTAAGTGGTACATAAAGTTGTACGGCTTTTAGAAGAAGGTGTATTGCGTCTAATGCTTTTAACCGTACAAGCACGGTTATAATTGCTAATACTCTCGAAAGCACGGTGCTAGGATAGACAATAGTATCATCATTAAAGTTTTCGAACAATTGATCAATAAGTGACTCTTTCTCCTGTTGATCTTTTGTTATAGTTAATTGCAGGGCTATAGCAGGAAGTGATTGAGGACAAACTGAATTCATCTCGTCGATATAATATATATTCGAATCTATGTCATTATTAAATATTGCAGCATATACAATTGTTGCTACTGCCTCAGGATATATTTCACTCTCTTTCGAAATAGTAGAGGCTTCTAGGATAGCTTTATCATAATCTGACTGATAAAGTGCATCAATTGCTCTATCCAATGCTTCTTCACTCTTCATTTCCAGCGCGGTGCGCATTTCAGGTGGATTATATCCTTTTGTTCCGAACAAACTTTTTTCAATATTATTATCTAATTCATCCAGCTCATTGTTTTCATTAATATCTTGATAATCGGCAAAATTATGATAGTCACCACACTTTAAATGTCTCTCTAACCTGGTGTAGAAATTATCTGTGGCATTTGGATCGCTTATTATGGTGCTTTTATCAACCGACTCTGGCAGTACACCAGTTATAGAAACTTTAACTATATGCTTTGCGGTGGCAAACATATACTTCTCTACTTTCTCATAGTTATCTCCAGCAAATCTCATATTGCGTCCAATTAAAATGAGATATTTGGGCTCTAAGCGCTTCACTAATAGTTGAAAGTACATGTCCGTTGATTCTTCAAAAGCATTTGTGTCGTAAAACATCTCTGCCAGTTCTTCCATGTACTCTATTAATGAATCGTCTTCCGACACACTAATAGCTAATCTCATGTTTTGAACAGCGGCGACTAAATTACCATTCTCTTTAAAATCTCGCGCCATTTCTGCATAATTTTCAGGACAAACAAATGAATGAAGAGCCATAGTTAAAAAAACCTCCCGATGTCCGATTGGTTGAATTTATATTCCCTAGAGCAATAATCACACTTTATCGATAATGTATGTGATTTCTCATCCTCTATAATTTTCATGGCTTCCTGTTTGCCAATTGATCTAATTATGCTTCCAATTTTTTCAGAACAAGAGCAATGAAAGGATATTTCATTCGCAGTTAATATATCACACTCAAAATGCGCAAAATGAAATTCTAAAATTTCTTTTGCCGTTTTTTCTACTAGCAGTTCACTTATATTAGATAAATTGTAGGCAATATCCTCAAGCACGTATAAAACTTCTTCTGAAGCACCTGGGAGAGGTTCCATTATTACTCCGCCCGAAGCTATACATCCGCTATTTGAGCAATTCACACCTAATACGACAGCACTATCTCTAGACTCGCTTTGTTGAAGATAACTTGCAAAATCAAATGCAATATCTCCTCTTGTCAGTGGTACTTTCCCAGTATATGGATTTGCATCATCTATGCTTTTAAAAACAGTTAAGAATCCATTAGATCCCACAGCATACGGCACATTAAGTACACCTGTATTAGTATATACGGACTCCAATCGCGGATTTTCCACAAAACCTTTAACCGTGTTAGAAGATCCTGATACGCATATCTTGCCGAGTGGTCCACCACCATCAATAATCAGATTGACGCAATTTTTGTGATGTTTAAACTCTCCTACCATGTACGCAGCTATTGTTATAGCTCGACCAAGACAAACAGTAGATAACGGCGAAAGATCATGTAGTGTGATTAATTCCGACACTATATCTGTAGTATCCAAAACAGCAACACGTGCTTGACCACCAAAAAGTATGGCCTTTTCAATTTTCCCCATTACATTCTTCTCTTCTTCTTTTTACCTTTACTTACAATATTAACGTTTGAAGTAGTTTTTTTCTTCGTCTGCTTAGTATCGGCCTGAATTGAAGCCATATAATATGGCACCATAATATTCTCTGAAATATAATCGGAGTAGTTTACAAACAGCAATGAGTAAATTGAAAACCCAGCAAGGACTAAAAATATAACTGCAATAATCATTGCAATGTTTCCTAACATCATTGCGCCAAATGGAAGTAGAAGTAGTACTACTAAGAATATATTCGTTATCGGAAAAGATAAAGTCACTATGAACGCATTTCTAATTTTGTGCATTATCGGCATTTTATACGTTATTGCAAGCGGGATAAGATTTAGAAATACAGGGGTGCAGATAAGCAATATTATTGAACCAATTATCAGCCCAAAATAGTGTCCGACATTAATAGTTCCAGCATATACGTTCTCAGCAAACAACACTATCAAATTGCCACACCCAGCAAATATAAGCCCGAATAGAGCAAAATATAATGCAGTCTCTTTCCAGTATATTTTCACACCACGGAAAAACTCGAGAGCTATGCGAGGAATATCGGCACCAAACTTTTTATCCTTTTTCGTTATAAAACTTTCGCCCCACACCAACTTAGTGCAAAAATAAAGTGTTCCTGCAAAGCCAATACCTACTATCGGGAACACCGCTGCTAGTGCAAGAAAAAAATATTTATAAGGAATCATCATTGCACTACGTATTTCTGCAATAGGTGTGCCTGTGGACAGTCCGATACCAAAATCTGATAGCAAATAAGGTTTAGACATCGAATTTAAGTAATACGATATATTTTCTGCGCCAAATATTGTAAACAGAGCAAAAACAGCTACAAATGGCAAAATGAAAAGCAACGTGAACGCATTAATCGTACTTAAATTAGAATAGTTGCTTTTAGTAATTATTCCAAAGAATTTAAAACGCCCCTTAAAATATGATCCTTTAGATGGTTCGTTTCTCGCCTCAGGTGCAAGCTTCAAATGCATAAGCAGTTTTATGCTTAACCCACCTTTTTTAGTTTCTTCGTTTTGTCTTGCCACGGCAAAACACCTCCTAAGCGTAGTCGGCCAACGCTAAAATATGATCTGTGACTATAGTTTAAATAGTTAATAAATTATATAGTATTTTGTCAAAATTAGCAACATTAAAAGCGCACATATCACGCTTTTTTCTAGTTCAACCGCAAAATATTGAAATTGCATGCATCGAATTTTTTTACACAACCCAAATAACACCTTTTTAATCTAAATTAATACACAATTTTGCTATTTTCCTTCTAAAATATGGCAATTTTTTAATTTTTTCGTTGACACTTAGCGGTTCAAGTGATATCCTTTTATAGTTACCATATGCTAACTATAAAATTATTTTTGGAGGTTAAAAGTTTATGGAAAAACCACTTGATACCTTTTCTGCACAAGAAAAAGGTGTGGTAAAACGAATTTCAGCAGAAGGAAAATTGAAACGACGTCTCTTTGATATGGGGATAACGCGTGGCGCTCAAATTATCATGCAAAAAGCGGCACCGCTCGGAGATCCTCTTGAAATAAACATACGTGGTTATGAATTAACTTTGAGAAAGGCAGAAGCGCAAGCAGTTATAATGGAGGTAACCGATTAAATGAAGTTTGCTCTAGCAGGAAATCCAAACAGCGGAAAAACCACACTGTTTAACAATCTTACTGGTAGTACTGCACACGTTGGGAATTGGCCAGGCGTTACAGTCGACAAAAAAGAGGGTGTTTATAAACGAGGGACAGATAAAATTGGAATTATTGATCTTCCTGGAATATACTCACTATCTCCTTATTCACCCGAAGAGATCATCGCAAGAAATTATATTTTAAATGATACTCCCGATGATGCACCAGATCTTATAATCAACATTGTTGATGCAACCAATTTGGAACGCAACCTCTACTTAACAACGCAGTTGCTCGAAACAGGAATCCCAATGGTAATCGCACTGAACATGATGGACGTTGTCGAAAAGAACGGCGATACTATCGATGTAAAAGCATTAGAAGCTGCTATCGGCATTCCTGTCATACCAATCTGCGCCTTGAAAAAGAATGGCATTAAAGAGTTGATTGACAAATCAGTAGCTGCTGTAAAAGCAGGAAAAATGCCGACAACAATACTAAAGGAATCTAAAATATCGGATGTTTATTGTGAAGTCTTAGATGAAGTTAAGAAACGCAATACAAAACATGAAGTTTTTGTAGCAGTAAAACTAATCGAAGGTGACGATCTAATAAAACGCGCCTACACCGATCTAGTACCAACTATTACTGCTATTTTAGAAAAAAACCCGCAACCCGATCATGACAACGATTATGAGTCATTAGTCGCAGATATGCGATACCAATATATCTCATCAAATCTTTCAATACATCAAACCAAAGCCACTAAAAACACCAATGTTACTCGCACTGAAAAAGCGGACAAAGTTTTAACTCATAAAATTTGGGGGATCCCTATATTTATTGTTATAATGTTTGCAGTCTTTCATATAATCTTTAGCGGCGACTTCTTGTACCTTAGTATATACGGACTTGAACCTATCGAAGCACCTGGTGTATATCTTCAGACACTTGTCGGTGAGCTTTCTGGAATGGGTATAGAAGCAATCGCGGGAGCACTTGAAAATCAAGCAGTATGGGTACAAAGCTTAGTCGTTGATGGCCTGCTCGGAGGTATTGATGCCGTTTTATCATTTATGCCACAAATGCTACTGCTTTTCTTGTTCCTCTCCATTATGGAAGAAACAGGTTATATGGCTAGAGTTGCGTTCATCTTAGATCGAGCGTTTCGCAATTTTGGTTTATCAGGTAGAGCGCTATTGCCATTACTTATGTGCTTTGGATGTGGTGTACCTGGCATCATGGCAACAAAAGGTCTCGAGAACGAAAAAGAACGCAAGATATCAATTATTCTTGCCCCATTCTTCTCTTGCGGCGCAAAAATGCCAATATGGGCTGTTTTTGCGGCCACGCTGTTCCTCGAAAGAGGCGGTGAATTTGTCGTATTCGGAATGTACTTCTTGGGTATAGCGACAGCAATTCTAGTAACTATAATTCTAAGAAAAACTATCTACAAAGGTAGCGTTCCACATTTCATAATGGAACTTCCTAATTATCATCGTCCACAAGTCCGTTCGACTCTTAGACACCTATGGGATAAAGTTATACACTATATAAAGCGCGTTACTCTTGTTATAGCTGGTGCTGTAGTTATCATCTGGTTACTCAGTTCTTTCTCGTTTACTTTCACTTTCGTCGAAGATATTGGTGACAGTATGATGGGCATTATATCAAAAGGCTTAACCTGGTTGTTTATCCCATTAGGATTTGCTATGGGTGATCAAGGTTGGATGTTTGTAGTTGCTGTGTTTACAGGTCTTATAGCTAAAGAAATGGTAGTTGCTACGTTGGGTGTGTTCAGTGGCATGACTGCAGATGAAATTTTAGAGGGCGGAGAACTTGCTGGTACTGGTATAGCCGCACTCTTGAGTGCATTGTCTATTCCTGCTGCTATCGCTTTTATGGCATTTAACCTACTATCAGTGCCCTGTCTAGCAGCCGTTGGAGCCGCAAGTGGCGAACTTCGAAACAAAAAGAGTTTATGGGGTGCTATCGGCATCTGGCTACTCACCGCGTATGTTATTTCTTTCGTCTTATACTGGGCTGGAACCTATTGGTGGATTGGTATGACATTGGGTATAATAGCTGCTGTTATAATAACTCTATATATCTTAAATTATAAAGGCATAATCAAACTTTCTAAAATATTTGGGAAAACACCAGATAAAAAAACCTTGCAATTATAGAATAAACAAATTGCTGAAAGGAGATCAACATGAATACGATTGCATCTATATTAATAGCAGCATCCTCAACCGTTGTTGAAGTGGTTGTCGTTATTGTTGCAGCAGGATTAGTAGTCTTAGGCATACTTAGTGCTGTTCGTAGAAAAAAGAAAGGCAAAACATCGTGTGGATGTGATTGTCCTGGTTGTACTGGTAGTTGTAGCGACCAACATAAAAAAGAAGA
>JAITLB010000124.1 GCA_031278175.1 Christensenellaceae bacterium | reverse complement strand
TGTTTTATTGTAAGTCCTACATAAATGTATGCTGAAACACTATAATCTCCATATGTAATAGTAACTAATACATAATTTTGACTTTCAGTCGTAAAGCCCGTCACCATAGTTGCTACTACATCTATACTTTTTTCATATGTGTCTTTCTCTGAATCTGTGTAAAATGCCTTGATTTTTCCAGGAACAAAATCACCACCTACAGCATAAGTATACTGGAATGAGTCAATAGCAATTCCCGTTAACTCTAGAACAAAAATATCTACTTCAATATCTTTTGTAGTTATTCCATCATTGTATTCAATTTTAATTTTTATTTGAGCAGCAACTGATGTGTCAAAACCAGTAACAGTAACTTTAGAATCTGTAATATCAACTTGCTCATTTGCTTTAGGATATTTAGCTATGATTTTTGAAGTGGCAAGAATTTCATCACCCACAAAATATTCAGTTTGGAAGTCTTGTGGCACTTCAATGCCTTGTAGTAAATTCTCAGAAACTGTTATTTCAATTACTTTGGTAAAAACAACTTCGGGTGCGTCTGTGTCTATTGCAATTGTATATGTTACAGTTACAGACTTTGTGCCAGCCGTTGTTGTGTCAAAACCAGACAAATTACTAGCAGTAATACTTGCACTTAAATAAGTCCCTGTCTGAATAAATGGAGTACCGGCTAGTGTCGCACCAGCAAAAGCATCACCAATGTAATATGTGGTCGCAAATCCAGTTAACTCAAGTGAACTATAAATATTGCCCGATACTTTTATACTAAAAGTAGCAGTTTGCTCGGCATATGTAACCGTTATAGTCTTGCTACCAACTGTTGATGTGTCCCATCCAGAAAGCATTTCTGCCGTTATTGCAACTTCACTATCCGCAGCACTTTCCCAATCTACTATAATGAGAGCATCCTCATCATTAAATGTTTCGCCTATGCCATAATATACTTTAGCAGAATTCTCTTTAACTGAAATAGCGTTAACAACATCTATTATTGTTATTTCAACCTTAACTTCTTTGCCTTCATATGTAATAGTAATTTCTTTAGCACCTAAACTAGATGAGTCAAAACCTGTTATCATGCTCTCGGTAATCTCAATAGTCTTTGTAGAATCATCATCAAATGTGACTATGAGCTTACCGCCAGTAGGAACTGACGCTCTAATAGTATACGTTTTACTAAATGTTCCTTCTTCAATTGCAATCCCTTTGATTCCAAGTGGCTTAGTACAACCACCAATAATCAAAAGCATTGCTATCAAAACAGAAATCAATAGAATTGAGAAAATCGCTTTTTTCTGTTTTCCAGATATGCGATCTGCAGTAGAATTCATATACCCTCCATTATGCAAACACGCTATAAGTAAATTAATAAATGGTAATCGTAATAGCCGTTGCATAGATAAAATCTACAAATCAATGGTTATAGAGTGGTTTGCTTAAATCAGTATTTTGATTGCCTATTATAGCTAATGAATTCGATTATGTCAATAATTAGACCAAATATTACTATTTGATATAGGATTATTTCTAAATATCATAACTTATTACAAATGAGTCTAATAAATATATAGCGTGATTACTGATTAAACAATTGAAATTAGCAATGAATATATAGAGTGGATATATAACTATTTGTTCTCTTGTTATTATATACTTGATGGAATAATTTTGATCTTTCGCAGCTCGGTGCGACAAATCTCAACTACTAAAACTAAAATATCGCAAGTTTTATGCTTGATTATCAAATTGTGGGGTTATGTCTTGCTCAGCATTGCCTTGAAAATTGAGATTTAAATAAATGGAAGTATAAACTTAATAGATAGGCGCGCAACACATTGTGATCCTTAATCGGGTTTTATAACACAAAGAAATATTTATTTGCTCATTTAAAAATTGACAAATAATTGCGTATAAGTTCTTAAAGCCGAGATTGGTTTAAAGTTTGAAGCAAGTTGACATTGTGCGTTTTTAAATAGAGTGTTTGCTGATATTGCTTTTATATCATCCAACATTAGTAGCAAATTATTAACTCTGAAATATATAATCGTTTATATCAACTAACAAGCATCTCAAACGCTTAACTTAACCTAAGTCACTCTAAACTAATAGGATAATTGTATCCTCCCATTATCGCATGTGCAATGCGATAAGGGGGCATTAGTTGAACGCTTTTTGCAAAATTTGACCGTTATTTTGAAATTATGAGCGTCAAGAAGGTAAATATATAAATTTAAATTAATATATTAGTTTGGTGTTTCTGTTATAAAGGAAAGTGCTTTGGTGTTAAAACAAACTAAATTTAATACCTAAACATGCATACATATTGACTATTGGAAATTTTATAGCTATAATATATGTATTAATGTTCACATTATGCTTTTTGCTATGTGGACAATAATAGTGACATCTACTAGTATAGCTTTTGTCTCTGCCTAGCTACTACTATCCGAGGTATATATGAATTACGGTTTGAATTATATTAATAACTCAAAGAAAACTACAGGTTTAAAATACAATAAAATATTACTTCCTCTATTACTGGTTATGATTGTAATGGTTTTAGTCATTGCAGGTTGCACAGCAAATACTACTGTTAGCATAATAAGCATTTCTATACAAGAGGGCACATTCCCATTATCATATATTGTAGGCGACCTACATCCTAGTGAAGGAAAACTGACTGTAACGTACTCAGATAAAACAACGG
>JAITLB010000114.1 GCA_031278175.1 Christensenellaceae bacterium | reverse complement strand
CCACATACACATACAGGTAAGCTTTTATCACATATACAGTCGCTTGCTAACTCCTTAAAGGTGTTTTTAATTTCTCTATCTTCTAGCGAGTGAAAAGAAATTACAGCAATTCGACCACCTGGTCTCAACAAACCTACCATTTCCGCTACACCACGAGCTAATCCTTCAATTTCGCCATTACATTCTATTCTAATAGCTTGAAAGCAACGCTTAGCTGGATGTCCGCCATCAAATCCTTTCGGATAGTTCTTTGAAATTATGCTAGACAACTCTAGGGTCGTCTCTATAGGTTTAACTTCTCTAGCTTTTGCTATAGCGTTTGCAATTCGCATTGCATGTCGCTCTTCGCCATATCTTCTAAATATATCAGCAAGCGATCCAACTGAATATTCGTTTACGATCTCGTAGGCACTAAACTGTGAGGTCGTGTCCATGCGCATGTCAAGTCTTGCGTCTTTCATATACGAAAATCCACGATCGCCGTTGTCGATTTGCGGTGAACTAACACCCAAATCTAACAAAAACCCATCTACTGCACTTGTGCCTTGCTTTTTAAGCTTTTCAACTATATTTTTAAAGTCACCTTTGACAAATTCTATCTTACTCTTGTATTCACTTAATTTCTCAGCACTTGCAATAAGCGCTTCGTCATCAAGATCGTTTGCTATTAACTTGCCAGTTGTTAGTCGCTGAACAATGCCTAAGGAATGGCCGCCACCACCAACTGTGCAATCTACATATATCCCGTCTGCCTTTATATCTAATGCATCGATGCACTCATTATACAGTACTGGGATGTGCGCAAAAGCCATTAATACTCGTATTGGGCTTTAGCAAGGGCAACATTAGCCCTGGCTACGCTTCCAGGCTTTGCAAAATCTATTTCTTTAACTTTCTCTTCGGCCCAAACTTCTAGTGTATCTAAATAACCAATAAGACGCACCTTCTTTTCAATCCCAGCAAGTTCGCGAAGCTCTGATGAAACTACGAACCTGCCTTGATTGTCTTCGTCTGGTATATCAACAGTACCTAGTATAGCTCGAGCTGCGGAGCGGGCAACAATATCACTGTGTGGTATGTCCATAAGTGGCGCTTTGAACTTTTCAAAATCGCTCTCGCCCATTATGCATAAACATTCATCATTACCTTGGAAAATGACAAAACTCTTTCCAAGTTCGTTTCTGAATTTTGATGGAATTCGTAATCTAAATTTTTCGTCTAAGACTACATCTTGAAATCCTTGCACCAGCCTAGCTCCTTTCGTTGATATATGAATTATACCACAAAATCCCACCTAATTACATTTTTCTAGCGAAATTTTTTAAAATATTTTTCGATTTAGGGACTGCTTTCCTCTAATACGACAATAAACACCATTTTTGCCTATAACTGAAATTTTAAAAAGTGAACGTTTGTTCATTTTTGCTCATTTCCTCAAAATTTTATACGTTAATCTTTTGGGAAATATAAGCTGGTTTGGTGCAATAAAATCGACTCACAAAATTCAGTTTAATGCGTTTAATTTTTAAAATGCGCTCTCTTAGGTGCATAATATTATGATTATTTTGACAGATTGTATTGCCATTTTACATTTGTGTTGCAAATATCAAAAAACTGTTGCTAGCTAAATCATTACAAACTAGTAAAAGCGTAACTGGCTTAACACAAACTGTAGCAAATCTCTAGGGGTTAGATCGTGTTGGAAGTTTAGCTAAACTAAAATTAAAATGAGCAATGCAAAACGGTTTTAAGTTTATTATGACTTAAGCAAATAATTTAGAGTTAGAGCACACAAGACTAAAATTTAGAGCAAAACTAAGCAATGCCCTTAGACATAACCAGGCAACAAATAACTTAAATGATAGTCTAGTGTTTGACGCAAATTAACACCATCATGTATTTCATTTTATAGATTGAGAGCTAAAACAGAAAGCGCATTTCGCATCTTTTTAATTTGCAATGTTATCTAAATGGCTTACTATTTAGATAAGATCGCAAATTGTCTATTTGTCACATGTAAAGGCATAGTAGCATTTTCTTTTATACTACCCCCAGCGAGAATTTGCCCCAAGAGGATAGCCACCAAAAGCAGTTTGAAAACTAGTGATAGTCTTAAGTCATAACGCGCTTAATGCTTTAGGCAAATTGAATTTGTCGTTTTGTTTAGATTTGTATGATTTGACGGCATAAAAACGGAAAAAAGTGAACACTGTTTATGTTTTGCGATCTAAAATTTCAACTCAAAAAACTCTAAACAAGTATTGTTTGTAAATAACGCTAATTCTGGCAAATTTTGCGAGTTTTGCCCCACTAAATTTCAAACAAAATATTGACAATTAATAGCCAAATTGTTATAATCTGGCCAGAATTTTTGCCCACAAATAACCAATATTTCATTGTGAGTTTTGTGCGCAAAACGTAGCAGAAATCGAGACCGATTTTAATGCAAAAATATCGCGTCTGCAGGCAGATAAATTATATATAATTGTGAAAAAAGAGATCAAGACAACTCTCTTTAAGAATATGAAGGCAGACACCTGCCGTTTTGTAAATAGTGAGGTTAGTGACCATGAAAAACTATTTGAGTGTAGTAAAGCACAGAGAGCAATTTAGATCCCCCGTTAAATTATTAAAATTCTTTACGTTTGCAATGCTAATGATAATAGCGTTCTCTATGGTCTTTTTGATTGCGATGCATAGTCTAAACAACACTATTGAAGATGTCTTACAAGACAAAGGAGACAGGAATACTAATATAACAGCTTTAGCAGGAAATGCAACGAAAGTTTTAAGTTCTTCTCCCGACCCTCAGATAGAATCTTACGAATGCAATTTCGATGTTGGAGGAGGTGAAATAAAAGGTACAGCGGAGGAATCTGGTAATATGGGAATTGCCAGCAATACGGAAGTGTCGTATACTCTCACATATACTATGCAGGTAAGATTTAAAGATGACATGAAAAAAGCCATCAATATGGGGCGCACTTCAATTACCCTAACGTTAACTGCTGAAGTTGAACTGTGGTGTGATACAAATGAAGCTTCATTGAAAGAAAGATATACTACATTCAAGATATTTGGTAGTGCGGAAAAACTTAATAATGGAACTTCTGGCACAACATATGATCTTACCGAAACTAAATATAACCTTACCAGTAGCGATGCTACTAATGGTTTCGATTTAGTAGTGGTTAATTATATTAGAGCTAAAGGAAAGTGGCTCAATACGGGTTGGCCGAGCTATGCTACTCCTAATAATTCAATAGCCAATAAAGTTAAAGCTATCAGTGTCACATGCACACCAATATTTACTATTCCAACTATAAGCGTTGGAACTAGTAACGCTACAGCTGGTTCCGTGCTAGCACTTAATGGAATTACAGATGGTAAGATTAGTTCAATAACTACGTCAGTTACTGCTAAAGCCTCAGCGAATGCTAATTATTACTTTACGGGCTGGGATGGTCCTACTGATTATATATCTGATTCATATGCTCTAGATCTTAAAGTTAGTCCGCCAAACGAAATTCCCTCTGCAGTCACAAGCGTAGCAATCA
>JAITLB010000095.1 GCA_031278175.1 Christensenellaceae bacterium | reverse complement strand
AACAGGAGGTGTTGGTGGATTGGGCATAGCAGTAACTGCTAATTTGACGATCGCTAACGGCGTTTCGTTTACTAGCACGGGTGGCAAAGGCGGCAATGGTGGCAAAGGTGGCAAGGGTGGCACTGGCGGTCGAGGTGGCGATGGAGGAGACGGTGTAGTTCTCGGAGCTACTGCTAAAGCTGGTGGCACTGGTGGTAAAGGTGGCACTGGCGGTGATGGCGGTATTGCAGGCTCTGGCGGATTTAATTATGTCGGTGGCAATGCTATAGGTAACTGCACTTTAATTACAGGATCTAATGGAATTGCTGGTCCTGGTGGTGCTGGCGGAGATGGCGGTGCTGGTGGATCTGGTGGTAAAAAGACAACTGGTGGTAGCGTGTCAGCTGGCGATACTGGATCAACGGGAAATACTGGTGTAGCAAGAGTCGGTTGTATATAAATTCTGTATTGTTAACAATCAATTAAATACAATGATTGAATCAGTTGTACTCAGTAATAATTCGCAAGGTTAAAATGTTTGCAAAAAGACAATGCTTTGAGTTTTGCAGAAACTGTGTTAGAAAAAACATCTGACTCAAATTCTGCTTATATGACATGTTTATGAAATTAGAACATATCAAGACATTGATGATAGTAAGTGGGTGTACTGTCCTGAAAGCATATCAATTTATGATCTTAACAATGTCTGTGGCGAATTTAATTAAATAAAAATAATGAGTTTTAAATAATGTTATCTTAATATTGGTAGTTTTATAACGTTTATCGATATTGATAGCAAGGAGAATGTATATGAACAAAATATTCAAGAATCCAACCAGTCTTATTTTAGTAATACTGCTATGTGTTAGCATCTTAGTTGGTTGTACGGGAGAAGTAACTTATTTAGATATAGGATTTATTAGAGAGGGGAATACATGGCCAAATATTGGTGACGGAATGTTTATTTGCGCCGCATGGAGTAATACGAATGTCTTTGATGAAAGCAATGTAATGTTTAGTTTTTATTTTGGGTATAGGTTCATACCAGACCCATCTACTGATATTATCGCCATTGTTGTGGCTTTTTTTGATAATCGTAGTGTAATTTATGCTGAAGAGCATGATGATTATAGAAATATACCTGATTTCTACATCGCAAGAGAATTTACAGTTAATGAATTTTTTTCTAAGAAATATGCTGTTGAATTTGGAGAATATACGAAAGGAGCATATTCTCATTATGAGAAATTTATAGTTCCTCAAAAAATCTATATGACTCCAAATCAAAACTTTAATGTATTTTATTTTGCTGTATTAAGTGTAAGATTTAATGCTGAAACTGGGAAATATAACTTCTTTAATGAATATTATTCACTATACCATTTAATAGCAATTCACTATAAAAAACTAGATAATGGAAAATTCAAATTGTCAAATAATGAACGTCCCGATTTATGAGAAACATTAATAATATATCAAGTGACTATATTATATGAAGAAAACTGTTCAATATAACAGCAATACGCTCTATTACTGTTAAGCAATGTTAATATCGCCACTATCAAGAATTGTTACCTTTGCTGACTGAATGTTGACATTAAATACGAAAGGAGTGATTATATATATTAAAAGAATATTACTGCTAGCACTGCATATAAATTTACATGATTTAATGCACATGGAAATATGTACGTATCGCTACATTTACGATAATTAGTAGATGTATTCCATATTGGATTTAAGCCGACACATTATCCCTACAATGTTTGTTATATAGCAAATTATATCAAAATAAATAAAAAATAATAGTGCTTTCTAATATCGGTGAATTAAATTACGTTTATCAATATTGATAGCAAGGAGAATGAGTATGAGTAAAAAATTTAAGATTGCAACTTGTCTAATCTTAGTAATAGTATTATGTGTTACTATCTTGGTTGGTTGTACACTAGAATCACCTTATTTTAATATAGGGCTCTATAGAGAGGGTGATTCAAGTGTAAATGAAAGTGATGGCATGTTCAGTTGTGGTGCTCTTAATTCAACGGATGTCTTTGACGAAACGGATGTAATGTTAGATTTCTATTTTGGATATAAGATGAAACCAACACGAAATAGCAACTATGTTGCGGTTGTTGTGGCTTTTTTAAAGGATAGAAGTGTAATTTATTCTGAGGAACATGATGATTACAGAAATATACCAGATTTTTTCATCGCGAGAGAATTTACGGTTGAAGATTTTTTTTCTATTAAATATGAAGTTAAAGCTGAACAATATACTCAACTTGCATATTCTCATCATGAGAAATTTATAGTTCCTCAAGAAATATATATGTCTCAAACTCAAAAACCAAACGTATTTCATTTTGCTGTATTAAGCGTTAATTATAATGCTGAAACTAAAAAATACAACTTTTTTAATGATGATTATTCCATATATCATTTAATATCAATTAGTTATAATAATTTAGGCGATGGCAAAATCAAGTTGGGCAATTTATCACGTCCTTTATTATGATGAACACTAATTATTTATTTAAGTGAATATATTCAGATAAATAGAACTTCGAAGGTGACAAGCAATTCAAAATTCTATGTGCTAATATTATAAGATAGATAATTTTAAACAAACTTAATAGAGTGACATAATTCAATGTTGCATGGAGGATGAAAATCCAACAGATCATAATACGAATCATTGTTATTGATCATCAATCAAAATAGCAAAAAACCAAGCCGATACGAAACTGTAAAGCAATTCTCGCAGGTTCGAAATGGTATACAGCACTCCATGCTGATATAAAATATGGTAAATAACCAAACAGGAAGTTTATGAAGTAGTGAATACATCAACTACACACCTCTAATTAAGTGTTTGTTTATACAGAACAAACACTTAATTAGAAATCAAAAAGAATGGTGAAAAGAAATAGGAAATTTCATTCCTTAAAAAGAAAAGTACTTGATCATGAAAAATTCAAGGCTTGAGTATAATAACGAGTAAAGAAATATAGTAAACTTGAAATTGAAATATGAACATACTATAAATTCCATTATGAATAATTCTCAACAAATTAAACATATATGAATAATTCAACACAGCGAATAAGTAGTATTAATTTATCTCAAGCAAATGAACTGAATATGCTAAGACAGTAGTTTAATATAGTATATTTTTAAATTAACACCTTAAACAAATATATGAAATTACTAATAAGAAATAATTATTTGACTTAACATAAATAAATGTCCAATTTCAAAATAAATAAGCAAAAATTATCTGGATCTGAATGGAAGTAAAAAATTAATGAAAACACGTTATATTTATTAAAACCGCTAAGAAGTAAAATACTATAAGTAAATAAGTATTAAAATAGAATACTATATTTACGTAATAAAAGAATTCCATAATTTATTATCAAAATATATGTATAAATGAATATCTGTAATTAATCTAAAATGACTGAGAATTTATCAATATAAATGTAAACATGCTGAATTGATTTCAGAAATTATGCATTCAAATGACAAATTTATTAATTGTTTACTATTCGCAAAATGCAGATTTAGCGCATTGATAGTATTGAAACCTAATTTTTATTAGAATAATATAGTTTTTGTAACAAATTTTTCAGAATTTTTAAATTTGAGTTTTTGGAAATAGATTCCAAGAATTCTGGAAAATATTAAAGTTTCGATTTACGCAAATTTATGATGCATTTAGTTTCATAGTACTCTAAAGGTTAATTTCAATTTGTATTTAACCTGATCTCTCAATATTCTGGTGTAATGTTATGTATTTTCAGCGAATTTGCTGGTTTTTCTCGCTTAGAATTAATATATTTGCAAAATTATCACAGGTATATGCCTTTTAATATATTTCGGATGTATTGGGGTAAGTTCACTCAAATTTCTATTACCTCTTTATTTCATTTTACTTTTTATATTGTCATCTCTATTGTACATTTCTTCTATTGGAATCTTTCTGATGTAATTTCGATGTTTTAATTAATATTCACTTAAGCGTTACCGATATCATATTACTTACCTGTGGCATTAGATAGTATCATTAATTCAATTGTTCTCTTCGTTTTGTTTGAGAATATGCACTCTTAATCACTTATTCTGTGGCATTTCTAAATTACTACTGCAATTTTATAGCGTACTAACGATTAATTGGCTTTTAGATTAATACGCTATTAGACTGTTATGAGTTATATAATGCAAATTTATGCCAGTGCGATGATACATACCATTTTAACTGAACGCAATGGATTAGTTAATATAATGGTTCGATTCCATATTAAAGTATTTCTATAGCTTAAGTTTTAAGTATGCACTAATAAATCTATATGAATGGCGAATATATATTCAATTCTCTGCAAGTCATCTTAAATACATTTCACTATTATTATATTACATACACAAAATCTTGAAGTAAATTGTAATTGAATATACCATTGGAATGCCTATTTAACAGTTCAATTTGTCATCGTACATACTACACATGCGTTTTTAGCGATACTTTAAGTGTATTATCTATTATATACCACTCTTTTAACGTGCTATTATCGTCAACAGCGAGTTAATTCTGTCCTTGCTTGTGTATATATGATTGCACTTTTAGTGGTGGTATTTCATCGTTAATAAAGCTTATTGTATTAAATATAGTTGTAAGTGATGTCTGATTATTCTTTCATCGCCTGAGGTCTCAATATTAAAATTGCAGAGTATACTTCCCTGCTCTTCTTAATTTCGAGGTGAATTTGGTATATATTATACTCGTCTATAGTCGCAATTTAAAGATTTGCTGGTAGCATAACAAATCTTTAGTATATTCATCAACTAGTTTTTACGTCTTAATTGACTTCATTATCTGATACTAAAATCGAATGTTGGTATGATTTTTAATTTCTTTAAGTATTAACCAGGGTTTATTATATTTGCCGTCTTTGGTGACATAGAGATATATTCTTCCATTTTGATATAAAATCACAAACTTCCGAATGGAAATATGTTGTTAAAATTATATTTACAGAAAAAACTGTAATCGTTTTTATTGAACTTTAACTAAATAACACAAACTTCTTAATATTACTACTGCTGATTTCTAGATGAATTACTATCCCATAGACTTCTCAAAAATATCTTAATTAGTCATTTGTTTACTGATAAGTGTTTTAATATTCCACTCATTAGCAATTTACGACATATATTATTTAAATATTACGTAAGGAGAACACAAAAATTGAGTCAAATACTTTTAAGTATCATTAGATACAAAAAGTGACTGTATTATATCAGAATACATTTTATAGGCAAACCCGATTGTATTGTTCGCACTTAAGCACTAAAAACATCAATATTACTAGATATAAATAAAAAATTTGATTTTATAGCTGAAATTGATAAGAAAGCATAAATTAGTTCTACATAAAGCTAATAAAGTCTATTAACGCGCAAAACTTAATAAATATTTAATGATCTTCGATTGAAATAATGGATATATTCGTATTATCTTGCGAGATTATCATTTAGATATGCGTTTTCTAAAAGATCAGAATTATTTAGATATAACTTTCTAATCATATTATGTGGCATTAATTATATATTTTCCACCACTATATAAATTTATAAATGGAATCGCTTATCATAGTTATTTACTTATGCTATGTTAAACATCAAATTGTAAAATAGGTTAAAACTTATATATAACAAATATAGATTTAGAAAAATGGTTTGCATATCATTATAATTTCCATATTGCAAATACAGCAAAATTCAGTAAAAAACCTCAACAATTACCATGCAGGTATTTATAGTATTCTATTTTAATATATATATCATAAAATTATATTTACGCAAGCGAATTTTTTGACGCAATTCACTTAAAATAATGAGATTAGATAAAAGGTCTCTTTGTTTTGAATGCATATATGATCAAATACTGAATTTAAATTAATTAGTTCTTATTTATAAAAATGTCTAGATTTTATATCATATTTGATTTCCTCTCTGATTGGTTTGCTTATCATATTTGCGGTTAAAATATTGCTTAAACATGTATACATAAATTTGTATCTCTTTATTAAAACATCTGTTTAATTAATTTACTCCTCTCTATCAGTATTTAAAGAATACATCTTGCATTTGTTAGATTACCATAATTGAAGTCGCAATGAGGCGCAAACAACTATTGTATCTATCTTTGATAGTGGAAGATTCGATGTGTAGAAGTAAATTGACTTAAATGCACAACATAACACACCTAATTTGTATTATGGAAGAATTATTAGTGAATGCAGTTAAGCGAATAAAATATATATGCTCTTAAAGCCTGGTGCAATTCTTGAAGTTGTGATAGTAAAGCAATCTAAACATATATATTCCTTTGAAACAACAATATTCTATTTGCGATATATTTAGGTAATGCTAGTGAATAATGTCGCAATACTTTATATCCTATTTTACTAGTAAAAATGCGATTTTCTCAGTTTCGTTTGACCGTAAGCGTAAGTATATAGTTCATTCGTATATACAGAATATATAGCGTACCATCATTTGATTGCATTCCATTTATGCATTCTTCATATAAGTCTAGTGTTTATATTCATTGTTATTCATATCGAATCCTCCATTTCTTATTATTCATTATTATACAGTTTGCATTATTGATCAAATTAGGTTTTTCATGAAATTTTGATTACATGCATATTCATTTAATATCTAAATATATTCGATGAATTTGCAATGCATTTGTACTTTGCAAACCACTATTAGGTAATTTTATAATTGGAACATATGAACTGTACCCCCAAAAGTAGACACCTATTATAATTTAGAGACCCACAAAAGTGGACACAT
>JAITLB010000088.1 GCA_031278175.1 Christensenellaceae bacterium | reverse complement strand
TTACATGCTGTTAAAAGGCAGTATCGACCTTTCGCAATTTGTCTTGTTTGTCGGAGCAATAACTCAGCTCAGCACATTCATTGACAATCTATTCAGCACATTTGAGGATGCGTTTCGAGCCTCGAACGATGTGACTGTAATAATGGATTTTTTGAGCATTTCTACGAACAATAACCGTGAGCCTCCGGAGGAGTGGATCGGCAAAAAATTAGAGGTTGAGTTCAAGAATGTTTCCTTTTCTTATGGTGATAATGTAATTATTGATGAACTCAGCTTTTGTATCCGCGGCGGAGAGAAAATAGCCGTTGTCGGTGAAAACGGCGCGGGAAAGTCCACGATTATTAAATTGATGTGCGGATTGCTGAAACCGACATTCGGAAACATTTATGTTAATGGCGTTTCGTTGCAAACCATAGACGGTACCGCATATCAAACATTGATATCCTCTGTATTTCAAGATATTTTGATTCTTCCGTTCACTATTGCTCAAAATGTTGCGGCAGTATCCGATGAGTTAATCGACAAAGACCGTGTGATGGAATGTTTACACAAAGCCGGGTTGGAACTTAGTGACATAGATCTCAAACTCGACAAAGCGGCAAATGCGGATGGGATAGAACTGTCTGGAGGACAAAAACAAAAGCTAATGATTGCGCGGACAATTTATAAGGACGCTCCATTAGTAATACTTGACGAACCGACCTCTGGGTTGGACCCAATAGCCGAATCACGCTTATATGAAGAGTACAGCAAATTTACTGCAAATAAGACGGCTGTTTTTGTATCTCATCGCCTGGCAAGTACAAGTTTTTGCGATAGAATTCTATTTATAGAAAACGGTAAAATTGCTGAAAGTGGGACACATGTCGAGTTACTACGGTTTGGTGGCAAATACTCGGATATGTTCAACAGTCAGCGAAAGTATTACTCGGAGGATTAGATAGTGAAAATTTGGAAAATTATCAATATTATCAGGACTTTAGACGCCGCTATTATACCGTTGGGTTTTCTGATTGCTTTGGTTGATAGCATAAGCGGCTATATCACTATTGTCATGTTACCTCAAATAATGAGACAATTGATTCTCCGCACTTCGGCGTATTATGTCATGCGTCTAATATTAATTACAGTAGCGGCAAATGTTACGTTTCTTGCCTTGTCTAAGTTAATGTCTGCGCTATATGAAAAAAGAAAGCTGCGATTGCAGCATAATTATAAGAAATTGAAAACTAAAAAATATATGTCTGTAGACTATAAAGTTTTGGAAGATTCTAATTTTGAACAATTACGGCAGGTAATATTAAATTCTGATGATATGATGGGTGCTTTTGAGCAGTTTATTGATAGTATCAACAATATTTTCAGAAACGTCATTTCTTCAGTTATTGCGTTACTCATTTTTGGTAGTATTTTCAATTTAATATACAGCGCCAATTATGAAGGGGTGCTTCTGTATCCGGTATTTTTAATTTCTCTTACTGTTATCAGCACAATTTTAGTAGCTCTACTCCAAAAGAGAGCCACTAAAGTGGTTCCTCATATTATGGGTCAAATGACATGGGTGAATATATTCGCGATGTATCTCATTTCCGAGGTGGTGCTGAACTATAAGTTCGGGATGGATATTCGTATTTATAAACTTAATGATCTTTTAAATGAGGAGTTAAACAAAGCAACAGACAACTTCATTCCGTTTTATAAAAAGTTGTTCAGAGTTTCAAACTTGCCCGGAATGGTGGGCGTCGTTCAAAACGCGATTATTAATGGCGCTACCCTTGTTATGACCGGAGTATTTGCCATAAACGGAGTAATCGGCTTTGAGGATGTAGTTTTATATTCAGGAGCAATTATACAACTAATCAGCAGCATTTCTGCGCTGTTTCTTGCACTCGGAAGTTGCACTATAAGTTCGTCAATGCTGCTATACTCTCTCGAATTGTTGGAATTGCCTGAGGTTGAACCTAACATCGACACGACTGCCGACCAGATTGTGCCTCAAACATACACTCCTCTTTTTGCTTTCCGAGATGTTTCCTTTATGTATCCCGGCAGTTCAGAATATGCTTTGGCAGGCGTTAATTTTGAAATCAACCAAGGAGATATTCTTGCGATTGTTGGCGAAAATGGTAGCGGAAAATCTACCATTATTAAGTTGCTCTGCCGGTTTTATGAACCTACATCCGGTGAGATATTGTATAACGGCGTTAATATTTCAAACATAGATATACTTAAATACCGCAAGGCTCTGGCAGTAGTATTTCAGGATTTCGAGCTATTTTCAGACAGCGTTGGCAGCAATGTTGCAATTGCACGAACATATGACCGCAGCAAGGTGCTGGATTCTCTGAATAGAGTTAATTTTAGCAGAGATAAATCCCATAAACACGATATTGATAGCACTATTTATAAGTATTATGACAATTCCGGAATAGAAATTTCAGGAGGTGAGGCTCAGAAAATTTCAATTGCGCGGGCGATTTATAAAAAGTCAAGTATTTTCATATTTGACGAGCCAAGCTCCGCGCTGGATCCCAAAGCGGAGGTCGCGTTATATGAGCAATTGGCAAATATAGTCGGCACTAAAACGGCCATCTATATACACGGCAAAAGCATTTACTTTTTTGCTGCCCAGCTACATCCACAAAAACGGATAAAAATACCTGTTTTTGAGAAGAACGCTGCATAAATACACAGAATTATACGCTCATATTTACACATTTAACAAGATTTTGGCTAAGAAACTACGGTATTAGATGGGTAGATAAACGGGGAAAAAGTAAATGCTTTTGCCGTGCATCTATATATCTCATCGGTTGACAAGCTGTAAATTCTGCGATAAAATTTTGGTCATTAGCAAAGGTTCTGTTGTCCAAATGGGCAGCCACAGCGAATTGTTAAACTCCGGAGGTAAGTACTCGGAATTATGGACAGCACAAGCGCAGTATTATTTGTAATACAAAAAAATAAGTATCAACTGAATACGCACAGATGGCCGGTCGGCAAGCGTGGGAACTGACAGAGTTTATTATATGCATCTACTATCATCGGGTTAGATTTGTGAGACACTCAGAGAATAGGTGAGGCACAGTCGGAACACCTGTCCACCTAGGCTAATCATGCACTAAACAAGGAGATATATTATGAAAAAGTTGCCATTCACAATGCCGGCAATAACATCATTTCCGGCATATGCAGATGCGTTAGCTATATTGACAAGTCATGAGGAGTCTTTCGATTGGTTGTACTCAAACTACATAAAAATTCAAGTTAATGACATAGTCAACCGAACCAATGATCCGAACGATGCAATGTCTTTTGCTCCATTTACATCGAGTTTCTTCTGTGATTTTGACACAAGACGTCAAGCGAACGTTATCGGCGATAATTTCTTTTTGGGTGGTGAGCGATGTCCGTTCCTAAGTATATTTGAAATCCCAACACAGTTTATTGATAAAATTGCGTCAAATTTTTGTGATTTTGTAAGAATGGCAGTAGATAATGACTACTATATTTTCGGATATTTTGATGTTTCTCAAATAGAAGTGTACAGGCAAAATAACATACATGATTTGTTTGGTCACCAATTTATGATACACGGCTATGACAACGACGAAAAATGCATATTTTTTGCTGACTTCTTAGATAAAGGTAAATTTCGCCTTGCAAAGTGTAGCTATTCGCAGATAGATGCTGCCTATACCAATATGAGCGAACTTGTAATACCTCTTATAAAATCAATTGTAGCTATTAAATACAACGAACAAGGCTTTTACACTTTTGATATTTTACATATAAAAGAACAGATAGCCTCATATATTACGCCCAATTTACACATAGCAAAATTGCAAAATGATTATACGCTCACGATGTTTACTCCTGTTGGTTGGGAAACAGAAACATATATGGGGGTAGATATATATGATTATTTGGTAAATTTTATATATAAAGCATTGGATCTTCAAAAGACCAGCATTGATCTCCACCACTTTCACGCAATGTTCGATCATAAAAATATGATGCTGCGGCGAGTTGATTATTTTGTACAAAAAGGGTACTTGCCGAGGGATGTTATTGTTCTCAACAGACGGTACAAATCCGATGTAAGAGATAAGGTGTTGATGGCTCGCAATCTCGTTATAAAATATAACTTGAAGCCAGATCTTAGGATTATAAAAGTAATATCAGCTTTGCTAAGTGAGGCGAGAGAACAAGAAATATTACTGCTGAAGAAAATATATAATATCGAATAATAATACTCGCTGATAATGTGCATAGTAATCCTTAAATAGCTGCCAATGCATTTGGTGACAGTAGAAGTGATGTGATAGTCTCAATATGCATATGCCAGTAGTGTTTTGTACGATTGTCTTTTCGTAAAGGGAGTGGTCAATCCAAACGCTTTATGAAAATAGAAAAATTTCTGCGATGCGCAAACCCTATTGTTTTAGAAAACCACCGCATAATGCCCGCCTGGCGGCGGCAGCGACGCCAAATTGTGATAGATCACGCAATACACCGCACAACCCCTGTCCCGCCGTCGCGGCGGAGAAGCTAAATCAGACCGCCAAGCAACGCCTGTCAGCCGGAACGA
>JAITLB010000077.1 GCA_031278175.1 Christensenellaceae bacterium | reverse complement strand
ATCACGTATACCGAAAACGGCATAATCAAGACGGCGGCGGTGGAAATAGCCGTTGCGCCGAAAACCCTGCAAAGTGTAACAATCACGCACGCACCCGACACGACCGCATACACGGAGGGTCAAACCTTTTCGGCGGCGGGGCTTGTCATTACTGCAAACTACGAATTTTTGACGGCGGTCGTGACGAACTACACAATTGACAAGACAAGCCCGCTGACGCCCGCCGATACTGTCGTTACGGTTGCCTCTCCTTAAACAAAAGCAGGACGAAGCGAACAAGGCGTTCCAAAGGGGCGACATATCGACGGCGGAGTATAAAAAGGTTGAATTGTCGGTGCTGAAAGCCGAAAACGAGGTGAAAGCCTTAAACGCCGAAATCCAAAAGACGCAAAAGCTGAAAGTGGATAGCGTTGCGGCGGGGTTCGACAAACTGACCGCAGGCTTAGGAAAAGCGCTGGCGGCGGCGGCAACGGCGGAGGGGTTAATCGCTTCCGGTTTAACGGCTGAAATTCAAAGGGCGCAAACCGCAGAGCAAGCAAATGCAACCGCCGCTCAAAACGAAACAACTCGCGCTCAAACCGCCGAAGCCGCCAAGGTTGACAAGGTCACTGGCAAAGGGCTTTCGACGGATGACTACACCTCGGCGGAGAAAACCAAACTCGCGAGCCTTGAAAAAAGCCATGCAAAAACCACCACGGAATACGGCGCGGCGAGTAAGACGGCTTACGGACACGCGAAGTTTTACTGCAACGCCAACGGCGACTCGACGGAGTTTCTCTCCAACCCGACTTACGAGCATTATTACAACAGCGCGTTCGATTGCAACGATTACAGAACGGCGGGGCGCGTTTACCAAAACCACGCTCGGTCGGGCGCGGGCGCAACGCAAAACGGACCCATAGGCAACACGACGGATAAGTTCGCCTTAGAGGTCTACGCAATACCTGGCGACAGCGCGGCGGTTCTGCAACGCTACGTTTCAATTATTAACAACCGTGAATTTGTGCGCAAATACAACGGGACGTGGATCGATTGGCAGGAGTTCGCATTCAAGGCGGATATTACAACCGATGCGGCAACCGAAACGATGAATTACAAAGGCGTATGGTCGGCAACGGCGACGTACAAAAAGGGCGACGTGGTTGTCGGAGATACTGGCGTAAGCGGCATTGACGCATTATCGACGTGGGTATCCTTAGCCGATAACAACACAAACCATACTCCGCCTAACAACGCGAGCGACAGTTATTGGCGCATAATCGGCTCATACTGCGCGTCAGGTTTTATCGGGCGTTGCCGCTACCCCGAGGTGTATATTGTCGGATCGAGCGAAACTTCGTTGAGCAAGATACGCGGGCTTATACTTACCGACACCACCCGTACAATCAAAAAAGCATTTGGAACACGCTCGCGGTTTTGCGCCCGACAGTCGGGCAAATAACCTCTGAAGCAAATAGCGATTATATCGTTTACGAAAAGGGCGGAAAGTTATACGACAGTCGCGGCAAGGTCGCGGCGCGGCCCGACGTTGACGGCAAGGTCGATAAGGTAACGGGCAAATGGCTTTCAACCGAGGACTACACCGCGGCTGAAAAGCAGAAGCTCGCGGGGCTTGGGATCGGCGGCGGAGCGATAACCCTATACGAGAATATCGTGTACGCCTATTTTAGAAACGCGACAAGAAGCTGCGGCATAAGTATGCCTTTCATAACCACACAGCCGTTAACGATGCCCGCCTCAAATTCGGGAGCGGTCGCTTTTGATTTTGTGGCGGGAGTGCTAAACTACGGCGCGACAAGCAACGCTTTAGACGCGGCAAAATGCTTGACCGGACACATGGTGCAAATAATGCCGTCAATAATCGCGGTAGGGGTTATGTCAAACGGGCTGTACAGACCGTCGGACGGTTACTTTTATCTACAAGGATTTAACATGTAGAGCAAAAAACCGAAACGATAACCTTTAAGCCGACGGACAATAACGGCAACCCGATTTACAATTTATCGATAAGAACAAGTCAAATTGTTTAGAGGAGGGACAAAAAAATGCAAGCATTAGCATTAGTAATATCCGTTGCGGTAATAACGGACATAGAGTAACGGCGGAATAGAAAATGGGCGGCAGGGCATAACAGCCTTGACCACCTTTTTTGTTTATACGGGGAACGGACGAAAAAACTGAAAAACGGATTTTCCGCGATTTTAAAGGGGCTTCTTGAAAACGCGACGCAGTAATGCCGCGAAATCAAGAGGGTCGCTTGAAATCGCGATGGAAAACTCAAAAATGTGCAAAACCGCACGCAAGAAAAAGTACTTTTCGGCTATTTTCAAATCCCTCCGCGCGTTTTTGCGTAAGGTTGGGTGAACAAAAAGCAGTTTTCAGCTTCGAAAACAGGCGAAAACGGCGCAAAAACAGCCACAAAAGGCAAAGAAAACGACGGAACAGATGTGCTCCGTTCCGTCCGTTTGTGGTGCGGGCAACAGGACTTGAACCTGCACAATCTTGCAACCATTAGAACCTGAATCTAACGCGTCTGCCAATTCCGCCATGCCCGCTTGTTGTCTTAGTATATACTTTATTGCCGTTTATGTCAAGAATTTCAAAAGTCACTATCAAAGTTTATATAATTAAGGCTCTAATAAGGGGTCTAACTAAATTAATTATCTTGAAATTGCAATTACTCTGTCCCTCCCAAACAAAACACCACTCTAGTATCAAATTTAATTTGTGTCTTACAGTCGTAGCAGGAAATATTTTGTTATCAATTTAATTCAAATTGAATCAATTTAAAAAATCCCAATAATAGTGCAAACGGAATGTCTAGGAGTATATGCTTTTTAGGTATATATTTAGATAATATTTTAGTGTTATGTATATACATGATGCTTGTAGTATAATATATAGGAGTACATTGCGTTATGCTTGTGCTTAAAAAATAATTAAAAAGGAGTAAATATGAAGACTACAATAGTCGGATTTCCTCGTATCGGAGAAAATCGCGAGCTGAAAGTCCAGACTGAAGAATATCTAGCTGGCAAACTGAGTTTTCAAGAGTTAGAGGCATTTGCAAAAGATTTGCGCAAAAAACATTTGCTACTACAACGGGCATCGATTGACTTAGTCACAACAGGCGATTTTTCATACTATGATAGTTTATTAGATACATCAGTATTGTTTAATGTAATCCCTGAGCGATTAAGGAATCTTAAATTATCTGATTCGGAATTGTATTTTGCAATAGCAAAAGGTTATCAACAAGACGGGTACGATGTTAAAGCATCACCAATGAGGAAATGGTTTAATACAAATTACCATTATATAACACCTGAAATTGATGATAATACACAAATTAAACTTAATGGATCCAAACCAATTAATGATTTTCTAGAGGCTAAACAACTAAATCTAACTGCTAAAGTTGTATTAACTGGTCCTATGACATACCTTAAACTCGCAAAGTTTGCTGGAAATAAAGGAGTTAATGATTTTGTTGATAGTTTGACAAATGCTTATTTGGATTTATTTAAAAAACTATCAAAGGTTGACTGTAAATATATTCAATTGGACGAACCAATATTAGTGACAGATTTAGAGTCTTGCGACATCGAATTATTTAAGAGGATATATGATAAATTACTATCTAATAATGCTAATTTAAACATCATTCTTCAAACATATTTCGGCGATGTACGTGACATTTATCAACTAATTACATCTATGCCATTCTATGGTATTGGTCTGGATTTCGTTGAAAGCACTACCACATTGGAATTGCTACAAAAGTATGGTTTTCCTAATAATATTAAATTAATTGCTGGTGTTGTTAATGGAAAGAATGTTTGGAAGAATGATTACACTAAGACTCTAAACATATTGGATAAAATCAGAGAAAAAACCAAAAACGTTATACTCTCTTCATCTTGTTCATTATTGCATGTACCATACACAGTAACATCTGAAACCCACATAG
The DNA here is from genome assembly GCA_031278175.1 of Christensenellaceae bacterium. GTDB lineage: Bacteria > Bacillota > Clostridia > Christensenellales > DTU072 > JAITLB01. The sequence goes on along the minus strand of JAITLB010000077.1, from coordinate 3,467 downwards.
ATGAGGAAATACGTAGTCGCTTGTCTTTTGCAAAAGAGAAGTTGCTGGAAATAGCAGAATTACAACAGTTATTAGAGAGCAATAATAGAAGTCAAGAGTTAATATTAATAAATAACACTAAAGCACTTTCTAGAATAAATAAATTAGAAAAAGCTGATGTTCAAGATAGAGTTGCTAAGTTAACTAAAGCCGATTTCGTGCGTACCCCAGACCGAGAAACACGATCGAAGATCCAGCAAGAGTACCTTAATCTACCCATACTTCCTACAACGACTATAGGAAGTTTCCCACAGACAAAAGAAGTTAGATTGAACAGATCTAGATACAAGACAGGTAAAATATCCAAAGAAGAATATATCTCAAATGTTCATACTTTCATCAAAGACTGCATCAAATTACAAGAAGATCTTGATCTAGATGTATTAGTACATGGAGAGTTTGAACGAAATGATATGGTTGAATTCTTTGGCGAGAATATGTCTGGATTCCTGTTCACAAAATTCGCATGGGTTCAATCATATGGGACAAGATGTGTTAAGCCACCAATCATATATTCAGACATTAAGCGAGAACAGTCAATAACCTGTGATATATCAAAATTCGCACAAAGCTTAACAAGCAAACCTGTAAAAGGCATGCTAACGGGTCCAATTACTATATTGAATTGGTCATTCCCTCGTGAAGATGTTGATATAAAAGAATCAGCTATTCAAATAGCATTAGCAATCCGTGATGAGGTTTTAGAACTTGAAGCTAGCGGTATAAAAATAATTCAAATCGATGAAGCGGCACTCCGTGAAAAATTGCCAATAAGAAAAGCGGATCGTGCCACAAAGTATCTTGATTGGGCAATCCCAGCATTCAGATTGACACATTCGGGCGTTAATGCAAAAACTCAAATACACACACATATGTGCTATAGTGAATTTGGTGATATCATCAATGAAATTGATGATATGGATGCAGATGTTATATCATTTGAAGCAAGCAAATCTTCGCTGGAAATTCTGAATTCTATTAAAGCGTGTAATTTTAAAACAGCTGTAGGTCCTGGTGTCTACGATATTCATTCACCTAGAGTTCCAACCGTAGAGGAGATAACCGATGTTATCAAAAAAATACTGACTGTTATTCACCCATCAAAGTTATGGATTAATCCTGATTGCGGACTTAAAACCCGTGATATCGCAGAAACCAAAGCAAGCTTGACAAATCTAGTCCAAAGTGCTATAATATCAAGACCTTTGTGTAAATAAATAGTTTTTATTTATTTTATTTTTAATATACATTTTTGCAAGTACCTTTTTTTATTCAGTACCGACTCTGTCATTTATATTCCTGACAGAGTCATTTTTTTCGTAACGCTGTCTTGACATATGTTAACTCAGTGAAATCAATATTTAACAAAACAAAACTGGATAGCAATTAGTTATTGCTATCCAGTGAGGCTCATCATAATGATTATTAAACTCTTAAATGAAGTGTAGATTTAGTTTTTACATTCTAAACTCAACTATGTCTCACGTATTATTTCATTTTAAATGTCTTTAACTTTAAAGTCCGGCATGCCCTTACCTCTAAACTCTACATCTAGGATTTGAAGTTGCAATTTAATATGATATCGCATAGTAATTGCAGGTTTCAAGCAATAGATCCAAAATTCATCTTTGTTAATATCTGTGACTGATTTCACGTTTGGAAACAGTAATTTTAAATAAGCAGTTGCAATACGCTTAACAGCTTCTGTATCACGCGTGTCGGCTGCTTTAGGGACTATAATTAATTCATCTACAAATGTTCTATACGTTATATCATCACGCAACTCATGTAATATTGAACAAAAATATTCTGAATTAAGTGCCCAACCAGAAATTTTAATGTCTTCGTTCATCCTTGGAATTTTCCATCCCTGTATAAAGCCATGAATTCGATCAATTAACGCTGACTCGTGAAACACCTTAGGTAACCACTCGAACATATTATCACTCGTGTTCATTTTTTCCTTTGGAATGTTTCCACATAGAATTACACCTGCATCGGATTTAATTTCTTTCTTTGCAACAGTACATACACCACTTTCCATATAATCTTTTAAACTAGATTGCATTTGATCTATTGGCTCAAAATTAATCGTCTGTACTTCATCGAATGCAATAAAATCAAAACCAGCAACCAATCCAAGTTCGTCTCTACTAATATCATAAAACAGTTTGGCTCTTGTCATCTTTCCACCTGAGACAATCCACCCAAACCTGCTAACACGCCCGAACAAATAAGATTTTCCTGTGCCCTTTGGTGCAAGCTCTATTAAATTTACACGTTTTTCAACAAATGGAAGTAATCGTGTAAGCATTGTAAGTTTTTGTTCTGAATTTTCATATCCGTTAGCATTATAGTCAATTGCTCCAAGCATAATATCAATCCACTCGCTTATTGTGAATTCTGATCGAGCAACTTTATAGTACTCAACATCAACTTCATATGGACAGAAATTAGTAAAACTTCTCATTTGAATTTTACCAAAACGATTCATATCGCTGGGTGGTAAATATTCAAGATCAACAACACCCCAAGTGTCTCGACCACTAGCAAGATGAATTTGGCATTTATCCCATACCTGAGCGGGTATAGTAGTTTCATTATTGCTTAACCCGAATTCAGATATACAAAATGATACTAACCCAGTTTTAATATCTACGTCAGCTGTTACTTTGGCTAGAATTTTTACGCGTTCTCTTTCAGTTATAATTCTGTTTTTTATAGATGACCAATCTTCTTTTCGTGGGATATTCTTCTTTACAAATGCAAGCATGGCCTCTTTATTAAATTCATTGTTTACCCTTACGAATTTCTTTAAGAGCCAATCACGCATATATGATGGTAAAGACAAACTTGCAAAGAAATTACTCTCTTTTAAATTTTTATATACTACCATTTCATCAAAATAAGTTCTTAGCTTTTCAATTGTTTGATCGTTCATAATACTAGTCCTCAAAATTCATATCGCTGCGCTCTTTTATGCCTATACTCTTTAGAGTGATTTTGATTATACGTTCATCCTTGTCATCAATAACTAATTTCAAATCATGTTCACCAACTGTAATGTTTTCCATATAAATTTCAAACTTACAAGTAGCAATCTTTTTAACTTCGTATTCATTATTCCTTATTTTTGCAACAACTTTGCTACAGTCTGGTGCAATTTCAGCTATTACTTTAGGAATAACATTGAATTTTTTAAAAATGACATTGTTTTCTAAAGACACATTATATTTGATTTTAGATAAACTCGATGCTAAACTGAATTCAATTACTGGAACTACCACTTCCTCTAGAGTTGCGCCACCATGAACCTCAACTTTTGCTCTCACCGAATGCTTAAAACGGGAATAATCAGCTATAACGGCATATTTGTTCTCAACGTTTACAATATTATTTCCATTTGGCAAATTGCTATTATTTGACAA
>JAITLB010000043.1 GCA_031278175.1 Christensenellaceae bacterium | reverse complement strand
TATCACCTATGCCTACTCCTACCTCGTCAAGAACAACATCTTCAAACGAAAGCTCAGTATCATAATATGTGTTGGTCTGCTTTAAGTCGTTGAACACTTGAAAGGTATGCTCACTCACCGCAACCTCGGTATAGCCATCGAGAGATGGATCTTCGTTATCGTCGCCGCCATTCCCTGACTCATGCATTGGATAATAATCGGAAACATTCTGATTAGGCATGTTTGTTTTTGCAACCCAAATGAGTCCGCCCATGCCGACAAGTAATATCGCAATTATAATAATTTGGAATACTGATTTTTTCATTAAAGCCCTCCGTTAATAACGACTGTAAGAACTATAAAAATGATAGGGTACAGGACAATGTTTGCAACATAAATTAGCATCGAGTTTCTGCCGAACCACAATAATGGTTTGAATACGAAGAGATTGTTTAGCGGTTGTAGTTTGCCCATTTCCTTTTTGTAAATCGATCTGCCAAGCACTCCGCCAAGCGCATAGAAAAAAAGAGACGGCATTAACAACCATTCGTCTAAATACGAAAGCTTCCATTTTTGTGATAAACCAAACCACCGCAAAGGATTTAAGTCAAAATTAAATTCAAACACAAAACAACAAACGGTTAACACAAACAAAACTCCAGTCACCGTTATATGAAACCAAAGTGGGAGTTTCCTAACAAGCTGGAATGCTATCATGTAAAAAGCATACCCCGAAAATATCCCAAAATTTAAGATAACAGGATATTTTAAGAAGTTCTGGCATAATGCCGCAACAATATAAACTGCTATAAAGAAACAAAAAGTTATCAATGCTCTTTTGTGGTTTTTTTGAGAGAATGTAAGCGATATGCCTGCCATCGTAAAGTACAAACACCAAGCTACCGACATCGCTGTCAAATTAGAAGGTTGTTCGTATAAAAATCGATTCGTCCATTCTGCAAATACCCGAAACCCGTTTGAAATGTTCAACGGGTTCCAAATTTGACCGTATAAATAACGATAGAAAAACCAACACAAGGGTTGGAGGCACATTAAAAAAATCAAAATGCCCCTAACAAAATCCAATTCAAAAATGCGTTGGTTCTTCGATACCATCGGTTCTTTCTCTTCCCGCATACCTATTCCACCCTACTTAATAAGGTGTCGTAATCGTATAGTTGAATAGTCGCAAGATTAACCTCATGGACTTCTGTTCCTCCGTTTAATGTGTACTGCATAATCAGAGAATCTGATACTACTTGGTAAGCATCCTCAATAAAAGAAACTTGAAATTGAACAAGGTTCCCACCCCAAAAACATTGCCTGCTCGTCAAGTTATAGTTTACGTCTGCAAGATTTAAATCTAAAACCGACTCTGGAATCGGATAACCCTCATTGCTATCTATGATTAAAGCAAATGCATCTAAGTTTAATGCGGAGTTTGCAAATCGAAAGCCCACAATAGTCGCATACCTATCATCTTCGCTGTCCGTTCCTCCCCACCCTTCAATACGCCAATTCAATGCAAGATTGAATTTTGGTTCAATCAATTGCGTCTTTCTTTCGGCAATAGTCAAATACGACGTATTTTTTAGAATCGGACACTCTCCAATAAACTTAGCAGTTGTATCCTTTTCTATAATACTTATTTTAACTGGTACTTCGAAAATAGTGCCTAATAGTTTAAACTCAATCTTGGTAATTTTGCGCACGGCAACAATTGAAGTCCAGTTGCTTTTGGCAATGACTTCGAAGTCAAAAGTACACGCAAAAAATTGCTTTGATGAATTGGCTGTAACACTAGTTCCGACACAGTTTTGTTGCATTCCAGTTATTAACAAATCATCGATGTTTTCGCCAATCAAATTAGTCACTTGCAAGTTATCGTTGCTTGACGAAGTGTTGGTGTTAAACATCGACAAGTCGGCATCTACTATCACTGGCAACGTAAAATTTGCAGAAACGGTTCTATTTACATAGAGATTGATATTACTTGTTTCAGGTTGTATAATAGCTGAAACTGTAATTTTGTAATCTTTACCATCGCCGTCATCATCTTGTTGATTCCTCGAAACGCATGCCATACTTAGTATTGCAACCATTGCAATACTAAGTATGGCAAGAATAAAATTAGCAGTCTTTCTTGCCCTGTCAATCATTTTGGTCAACCTCCTATCGTTCTATAATTAATGCCGCCCTGAATATCAAACGTTTCAAAAAGCCCACTTTGTGCCCAAACTGTAATTGCGGCATAATTGCTGTGTGATGTTATATTGCCGTTTTTATCTTTATTGACAACTCGTGTAACCTTTCTGACGAGCAAATAATATTGTTGAACATAAGCCTCCCCTATGTCCGTAATATACTGACTGGAGATGTTCGACATTAATGTGAAAGTGCTATCTGTAGAAATGGTCCGGCTTGAAACGTCACCCCATTTCCATCCGCCACCAAATTTTGCCACGACAACACCAACCTTAGTTTCGACATCCAGCCCAAAGGTGTATTGAACTTCTTCTGACGTTAAATAGGAAACACCTATTTGCAACGTTGTATCATATCCCTGCATATGATAGACTCTAACGCTTGCTAAAGTCGCTTTTTGGCATGCCTTTGACGTTTTATAGAGAAAATACTCATATCTTCCTTCTTGTCCATCGCTATTCCATTGTTCTCTATTTTCCGAAACAAGCGTATAGGTACTGTTATAGTTTCCAGCGTTAAACCACACCCCAGAGCCATAGTCTTCCAGTTTTAACGAAACAGCAATCGCGGTTGTCGTTGAGTTCGACATAAAAGCCGTAACAACAACCAACTGAATGGCAAATCCAATAACAGGCAAAAGTCTTGCTGATATTTTTTTATTCATGATTGCTTTCATTTTTAATTCTCCTTACGCGAGTTCTTTAATTCTAAAGAACTCCGTTTCGTTAGTGGAGTACGTGGTATACGAGAAATATTGCCACTCTTAGTGGTCTAAATAAGTTTCTGTTCCTGTATTCTTTCCGTTTTTATCAAAATTGTCACGCGTTGCGTAATTCGGTTGACCGAAAATGGTAAGTTTTCCAAAAACGCAACCTCACCGCTCGATGACATCACGCTAAAAATGAGTTTTGCCGAACGGATAACTGCATTGCGAAACGCTAAGAATCTGACGCAAGCGGCGATGGCACAGGCAATCGGCATTACCTTACGCGGTTATCAAAGTTATGAGTCCGAAAGCAACCCAACTATGCCGAGTTATGAAAGCTTGGTCGCTATCCGTAATACGTTTGGCATTTCGGTTGAGTATTTGCTCGGCAATGTCGATTGATTTGCTCGTTGATTTTTCGCAGAGCGTTCAGCACTAAGAAAAACACATGTTATTGTAGCACATTTTAACGGGTTTTCACAATAGAAATCGGTTATGTCGCGTGAAAAATACGCTTATTCCCGTTAAATCATACGCAAAAGCACAAAAATTATAGTTTACTTAGATGAAGTCGCCGCTAAAACGGGCGGCTTTTTCATATATCTGAATGTTATATGAAAAATGCGGTTAACAAACAACGGTCGGATGGCGGTTGGTTTCTAAAATTAAAGCGTTCATTTTATCCATCAGCTTTTCTTTCTGATCCAAAGCGGAATGCGCATATAACGACAACGTAATATTCACACC
>JAITLB010000060.1 GCA_031278175.1 Christensenellaceae bacterium | reverse complement strand
CCCTTTGAATTTCTAATTAAAAAAGGAGTTGTTAATAGCGCTAGCGAGCTCTTGGATCGGTTCTCAGTGGAAATTGCCAACAAGCAATTTTATGATGAAATAGCACTAAAATATACGCAGTTAGTTGGTGGCGAGCGAAGTGGGGTGCAATATCCAGGTGATCTAAAAATAGAAAGTGCTAGTGAGATGCCCTCAGGCAGTGCTATGATTGTAGAGTTCGCTGTTAGATTAATAGGAAGAATTATATTTTGTCAATTTTTATGTGAGGTAAAAAGTGCTAATGGTCTACCGCTGATGAATGCGGATCTCTTTACAAAAGAAGCTATTCTTGATTCTGATGGCAACTATTACCAGAATATATTAGTGCCTTTGTTTTTTAGTGTATTAAATACTAAAGAGAGTGATAGGCATCAAAAAGTCACAAGCGACAAAAGATTTGCTGGAATACCTTACTTAAACGGTGGATTATTCAACCCGCAAATAGACGATGGTTTTGAAGATCAAAAAAGCAATATGGTAGCATTGTACAACGTTCAAATACCCAATATGTGGTTTCTAGAGTTTTTTGACATCTTAAATCAATATAACTTCATAGTAGATGAAAATACATCCTACGATGTTGAACTGTCTATTGATCCAGAAATGCTAGGTAGAATATTTGAAAATTTGCTAGCAGAAATAAATCCCGAAACAGGCGAGAGTGCTAGAAAGAGCACCGGAAGCTTTTATACGCCTCGTGAAATTGTCGATTATATGGTTGATAGCACCTTGTTGGAATATTTAAAAGCCAAAACTGATATCTCTGGGGAGATACTAGAGAATCTGATAACATACAATAAAAATGAAAACCTAATTGAGTTAACTTATGCTGAAAAAGAAAGTGTTATTAATTGTCTTTTTTCTCTGTCCGTATTAGATCCAGCATGTGGCTCTGGAGCATTCCCTATAGGGGTGTTACAGAAAGTTGTATATATCTTGCAAGAGTTAGATCCTAATGCAGAAATGTGGATTGATAGAGTGTGTCGAGACGCAACCGCCTTTTTTAAACAAGAAATTAAAAAGAAGTTCGGTATCAACGCATTGGATTATATTAGAAAGTTAAGTGTATTGCAAAATTCAATATTTGGAGTTGACATTCAACCAATTGCTGTGGAAATAGCACGACTCCGTTGTTTTCTGTCTTTGGTAATAGAAGAAAAAGTATTGGATAATGAACCCAATCGCGGAATATTACCCCTGCCTAATTTAGACTTTAAATTTATATCCGCAAACACATTAGTTAAACTTGATGCTGGTGAACAGATAAGTTTTTTTGAAAATCAATCCTCGATGAACGCGCTAAATCGGGTCCGGTATGAGTATTTTAACGCTAGCGATACAACTCGCAGTAAATTAAAGAATGATTTTTATGATATTCAAAGTACAATGCTAAACGAAGCCGCTAAAAATTATCAAGGTCTTGCTAGCAGACGGCACGATCAATTGTCAAAATGGAATCCATTTGAAAACGGCACGACAAATTGGTTTGATGCGCGACTGTCACTAGGCATATCTTCATTTGACATTGTTATAGCAAACCCGCCTTACGTTCAAATGCAGAACTTTCGTAACGAAGAAGTTTTAGAAATTATAGGTAATGCTAAAAAACCAGAATATATAACATATACTGGGCGAACTGACATTTATGTCCTTTTTTTCGAGCGCGGATTAAATCTACTCAAAGAAAATGGCTTTTTAACATATATTACGAGCAACAAATGGATGAGGGCTTCTTACGGTGAACCTTTAAGAAAATATTTTGTAAAAAATGCAAATCCTATACGGTTAATTGATTTGGGTGGAGGAAGATTTAAGAGTGCAACAGTAGACACTAGCATTATTATAATTCAAAAGTCTATGAACCGACATAAGACGATGTCTATTCAATACAAAGAGAGCACTTTAGCAAATATTAGCAAACATGTAAGCCAAAATCAAACCGAAATAGCTTTTACAGGGGATGAACCCTGGACGATACTAACACCAGTTGAACAAAAAATATTAGAAAAGATCGAAAGAGTTGGTACACCTCTTAGTGAATGGAACATTAAGGTTAATTGTGGCATTGTAACAGGTTGCAATGATGCCTTTGTTATCGATCAAGCAACACGCGATGCACTAGTCGTACAAGACCAAAAATCTGCTGAGGTTATACGGCCTCTTCTAAGAGGACGAGATATTAAAGCTTACTCATACAGCTGGGCAAACCTATATATGCTGTACATACCCTGGCATTTCCCATTAAATGATGACTCTACTGTAGTAGATGTTTATCAAAAGGCTGAAAGTGCATTTAAATTACAATATCCCGCAATATACAATCACTTGTCAAAATACAAAAAGAAAATATTAGCAGGCGACAAAACCGAAGAAGATCTTGGTCATGAGTGGTATGTTTTACATAGATACGGCGGAAAAAGCAAAGATGATCTTTATAAGAACAAAATCATATATAGAGAAATCGGTGAGTTCATGGATGCGGTAGTAGATGAAAAAGGGTATTTAATTAACAACAAATGCTACATGGTAACTGGTGAATACATTAAATATCTTTGCTCTTTTTTTAATTCGCGCTTGTTCGGTATCTTGATGAAAAAAGTAAACACATTAGGCGGTAAAGGTAGTGATTTTATATGCTCTATAAAGGCAATAAAACCAGATTGTCCAGATCGATATTTTTCAGACGCGGAGTTTTTTGCTCTTTACGGACTGACCGATGAGGAGATAATATACCTATCCGAATCATCGCAGACATAATCGAAAAGAGTGTTTGTCTCATGTAGACTGGATCACTACGTTAATAGACACAGAAAATTACTGTTTGAGCGGTTTGCTTAAAGTTCGTTTAATCAATTGCGTGATCATAATACTTTTTCTCTTAAGTTTTAATGTGCCGTAATTGCTACTTTATAAACAGTGTATCTAGTCATTCTGAAATTGTATTTTGCTCTTTGAAATTGCTTACGCATTTTGCGTGCTGACAGTTCAAGTCTTGATAGTGTATCCATTTATCATTCACGGCAAATTGCAACAAATGGAGAAGTTAACAAAGCTGATATTCAATACATCAAATAATTAGGAAAAAACATATTTGTGCTTGCAAATAGCATTTTCATCTGTTAAAATAGGCATATAAAATTCTTGTATGGTGTAACATGACTGACATTATAGAAAGAGTATTAACAGATGACGAAGCACGTGAAATATTGCAAAAACCGTACGAGCGATATAATCTTCAGCCTTTGCTAAATAAAGTTCTGATCCCAGATTTTCAATTTAGAAACAATCGTATAGACCATAATTTTAGTGAGATGTTTGAAGAAATCACCGAAATAGGGTTCTCCAAAACGCTTAATCTGGCAGCCTATGAAGTCATTTTGCAAAAAGTTGCACACGAAAAACGCATTAAAATTACACAACGCATCTTCAGCGTTTTGCGTGAACGTTTAGGGGAATATTCTCTTGTAATATTTGATCCAGGGGATGGCACATATAGTCTTTCTTTGCTTGTATGTAGTTTTGAGTATGATGAAGAGGGACGCAAAATTATTAACACCCTTTCTAACCCGCGCAGATATTCGTACAGTTTGGGTGTTGGTGCGAAAACAAGAAAACCCTTTGAGTTTCTAATAAAGAAAGGTCCGATAAAGACTGCCAGTGAACTATTAGAGCGATTTTCAGTGAAAATAATCAATAAACTATTTTATGCTGAAATTGCACTAAAATTCACACAGTTGGTAGGTGGAGAGCGTGGTGGTTTGCAATATCCAGGTGTTCTGAAAATAGAAAGTGCTAGTGAAACACTCACACGCAGTGCTATGCTCGTAGATTTTGCTCTCAGATTAATAGCAAGAATCATGTTTTGTAAATTTTTATGTGAAGTAAAAAGTTCTAATGGGATACCGCTGCTGAATTCGCGTCTCTTTACAGAAGATGCTATACTTAATTCAGATGGCAACTATTACCAGAATATATTAGTGCCATTGTTTTTCGATGTAATAAATGCCAAAGAAGATGATAGATCTGAGAGAATAAAAAGCGATGAAAGATTTAGAAGAATACCTTATCTAGGCGGTGGGTTGTTTAACCGACAAATAGATGATCATTTTGAAGATATAAAAAACAACACGATGCCAGCGCGCACCGTTCAAATAGCAAATTCATGGTTCCTTGAGTTTTTTGACATCTTAAATCAATACAATTTTATAGTAGATGAAAACACTTCCTACGATGTTGAACTGTCTATTGATCCCGAAATGCTAGGTAGAATATTTGAAAACTTATTAGCAGAAATAAATCCAGAAACGGGAGAGAGCACTAGAAAGAGTACAGGTAGCTTTTATACACCACGTGAAATTGTAGATTACATGGTAGACAGCACTCTATTAGAATATTTAAAAAACAAAACTGACATCCCTGAATACAAACTAGAGAATTTAATAACATATAACAGAGATGAAAATTTGCCTGGTCTAACTTTTGAAGAAAAAGAAAGCATTATTAATTCTTTTTTCACTCTGACTGTTTTAGACCCAGCATGTGGCTCTGGTGCATTTCCTATAGGCATATTACAAAAAATTGTATATGTCTTGCAAGAACTAGATCCTAATGCTGAAATATGGGTTGTTAGAGTGTGTCGAGCCGCAACTGCCTTTTTTAAACAGGAAATTAAAAAGAAGTTCGGGATCAACGCATTGGATTATA
>JAITLB010000269.1 GCA_031278175.1 Christensenellaceae bacterium | reverse complement strand
AAACTATTAAACTTAGATTACATTGATTTATATCTCATTCACTGGCCAGTAGCTGGTGAATACATTACAGCATATTCCGTAATGGAAGAATTGTTTCACGAACAAAAAATAAGATCTCTAGGTGTAAGCAATTTTTTGCCTAAGCATTTAGAATCTTTGCTCCCTAAATGTGAAATAGTCCCCGCTGTTGATCAAGTCGAAATACATCCTTATCAGTCTAATACTACTCTACTTGATTTTTGTCATAAACTTAACATAATGCCAGAAGCATGGGGACCTCTTGCAATGGGGGCTGTCCCTAGCGATCATGTAATCTCTACTATAGCTAAAAAACACTCAAAAACTCCAGCTCAAGTCGCATTGCGATGGAATCTACAACGTGGAGTAATCGTAATCCCAAAATCGATTCAACCATCTAGAATATTGGAAAATTCAAAGGTATTCGATTTTTGTTTAGATGAAAGCGATATGTCACTAATTAACGCTTTAAATAAAAACGTTCGTACGGGTCCAGATCCTGATAATTTGCCATTTTAGCAATGAATAACAGTTTTATGTGTTATGATATAACTCAAGAAAACATAAATCACTTTAGCTAATCGATGCAACCTAAGAGCATTATCAAAGCAAATATATCTACTCCATGAATGCTTATACTGGATGGAATTGGTATTATGCGCCTATCTTTTCATTATGCCTGTGCGCAATATAACAGAAGGTGTTGAAAATGGCTTTGCAAGTTCTGCCTCTACATCAACGGAATATCTTGCCCCTCATCATATCGGTACTACATTCCTGATTGCGTGCAACACACCAGTTGCAAGTGGCGATGCGTTTGTTAAATATAATATAACTAGCAAAAACGGAGTAAAATATGTCTAAACATATCGACGATAAAACTACTGTTGTCTTAAACAACGGAATTGAGATGCCATTACTGGGGCTTGGTGTATATAAATCTGGTGATGACACATATGACGCGGTGCGTTTCGCCCTTGATGTCGGGTATAGGAGTATTGACACGGCTGCACTATACGGTAATGAAAAAGCGGTAGGTGATGCAGTTAGAGCAAGCGGTGTAAATAGAAATGAGGTTTTTATAACAACTAAAGTTTGGAATGACGATTTGCGCGCTCATACCGTGCGAAAAGCTTGCGAAAATAGCTTAAAACTGTTAAACTTAGATTACATTGATTTATATCTCATTCACTGGCCAGTAGCTGATGAATATATTACAGCATATTCCGTAATGGAAGAATTGTTTCACGAACAAAAAATAAGAACGCTAGGGGTAAGCAACTTTTTGCCTAAGCATATAGAAACCTTGCTCCCTAAATGTGAAATAGTCCCCGCTGTTGATCAGTTGGAAATACATCCTTATCTGTCTAATACTACTGTGATTGATTTTTGTCATAAGCTTAATATAATGCCAGAGGCATGGGCACCACTCGCGCGGGGAGCAGTCTCTAGAGATCTTGTAATCTCTACTATAGCTGAAAAGCACTCAAAAACTCCATCTCAAGTTGCTCTGCGATGGCATCTGCAACGTGGCGAAATCGTAATTCCTAAATCGGTTCACGCATCGAGAATATTGGAAAATTCAAAGGTGTTTGATTTTTGTTTAGATGGAAGCGATATGGCATTAATTAACGCTTTAGATAACAACGGGCGCACAGGACCAGATCCCGATAATTTTTCATTATAGCAATTCAGTAATTGTTACTTGTTATAATTTAACTTAGGGAATATCAATAAATTTATGAGATTACTATCATAAAAATAAATAGGAGTACTAAATACCAATATATGGTTTATAAATATAGTCTTAACACTGCAAAAGAGAACATGTATGACATCACCAACAAAGTAAAAGAGGCAATCACCATATCCGGTGCTAAATGTGGTATTGCCACTATCTATACCCCGCACACAACATCGGGCATCACTATTAATGAGAACGCAGATCCCGATGTTGTTCATGATCTCTTATTAGGTCTAGAAAAGGCTTTCCCCAATCGCGCAGAATTCAAACACGATGAAGGCAATAGTTCGGCTCATTTGAAAGCATCCGCAATCGGTTCTTCCGTTGCTGTGATCATTGATGATAACAAACCCATACTAGGAACATGGCAAAGCGTTTTCTTCTGTGAATTTGATGGACCTAGGACGCGCACATTTTACATTAACATTTCTGCAAATTAAACACACGCTTAAGACTTTGGAAATACTATAACATGACTGAAGATAAAAAAAATCGAGTTTACTCATTTCTAAACCAACTGGAAATACCTTATGAAATTGTTGATCATCCGCCATTATTTACAGAAGCCGATAATGTCAAACACCGCATGAATATAAATGCCATTATATTCAAGAATTTATTTTTACGTAATTCCGATAAGAGCAAATACTATTTACTCTCTCTGCCACTTGTGAAACGCGCGGATCTCATTAAGTTGCGTTCCATTTTAAACGAGTCCCGATTGAGTTTTGGTGATGAAAATGCTTTAATGGAAAAATTGAAAATCCGACCTGGCTCAGTGTCATTTTTGAATGCAATTGATCATCCAAATACTGATGTAGTGTTTTTAGTGGATAATGAAATATTTAATGCCTCCCGATTCGGCATTCATCCAAACGACAATACTTCAACTGTTGTTTTTTCACCACTAGCAATACCCAAAATATTTGAATGCTTAGGAGTTAAATATTCTTTCTTGGAATTATAAGTTAATCTTGTTTTAAGCAAAGGATCGCATTGTTCATTACCGCTTTTGGATGCTACATTTTTTAGATTTTATCTAAAAGTAGCATATCATTTAACTGCGCTGCGTCATGAATTACTGGTGCGGGCATCGGTAAGAACAGTATAACGCGTCAGTAGCATAAATTCTATGTTATAGCGCACATTGACTTAAGACCATGTTTTAGAGTGCTATGGAAATGCTTTATCAAACCACATATTATTGCATACACAACTTGATTGCTTTGAATAATCGCAAAATTTAAGATGTTAATAAAATATTGAAATGTCAAGACACTGTAAATAACGCTAAGAGAAATAATTTTTGATTGTAAGCATTTGTTTCTTTTGTTATGGGATCCACTTGCAGAAACACCTCTTGAATTAATTATTTTAGCAGTGAGTCTTAACACTAATTTCACTAACTAGCAAATCTTAAATGATTTCCTTAGTGTGAGCGCTATACTATTGATTATATAGACTAAAAGTAGTATAATATTAATGTCAAGTGTTTGCTTAACATGTACCACTGTTGCCTTGCGATAGTTGTATACATGAAATTCAACCGAAGTATGATTTGTGTCATTATATGTAAAACTATGTGTCATAAGAAATAATATGATTGAATAATATATGCATTTGGGATGCACCTTAAACCGCGTGTTAACAAATAATACTCATATATTTTACAAGTAATTATATACGAGTTAACTAGATATGAAGACTCTAGTAATCACGACCGCAAATATAGCAAGGCATCCTTGTCTGTATGATTGCTATGCTTGAGTGCTTGGGTAAATTGATAATCTTTTAGCATTTCCAATAGTGTTTCTCTTAAAACTAAAGCACTTACACACTAACCACCATACGCTGTAGCGCAGTGTCACCTAAAACGCACCATCGCTACTTGATAAACTACATATATGCGTTTGCGCACTATTGTTAATAATCCGATATGACGTTTTGCAACAGAATTCAATTTAAACCATTGCATTATATATGGTTTTATATTGTGTTGTCTAAACCATATAGTCTTTGATACAAGTAACAACGTTGTTCGACAAGTTTAAATCTGTTAGCTCACTGCGAGTTTTATGAACTTGGATCTATATCTAGACTATAACTTAAACGGATCATATTGCTACAAGGCAAGTTCTGCGCACATAGAATGTATTAAACACACATCTTACAATTAATGCCTCTTTTGTTTTTACAAACATCTAGATAATTAGCGTGACAAAGGTTGTGAGCAAAAATCGATCTCGAGGAAATATGAAAAACCTACTTAAGCCTGCAATACTATTTGTGGCAATCATATTAACTATATTTTATTTAGGGGCACTAGGCGGTGAACAAAATGCTACCATCGCAAACGCAGATCAGACGTTGCCAGTTGCCGTTGTGCAGTATATTGAATATTCATCTGCGAGTTATGCTTTCGAAGGACACACATATTATTCTTATGCTATTGTATCACTAAGCGGCATAACGGAAGACTTCCCTGATGCCTGGTATGAATATAGATTTGGATATGAAGAGCCAAACTTATGGCATGCTTTGCCTGTTAATACTAATTCATTCAAAATTGATTACAATGTTTCTGGTAGCATGCTGTCTTTTAAAACCAAAACTGCAACCGCTGAATCAGATACTAGCACACTCTCCGAAGCGTTCTATATTGCAGTAACACCTGAGCTTTCAGATATTACTCTTGATATTCAAAATAATAAGTATGCTATATCTTTTAAAATAGAGAATGTTCTCACAGGTTTGGATTCTATAACCGTTTTGACTCCATCTAAAGAGGTTATTGCTCTTGATACAACGCTACGATCATTTGATATTACTGAGCATGGGTCAGGTGATTACTGGTTTATTGTAAAAAATATGTCGCAATCAATTTCATATTCGCACTTTTATGCCGATATTGTTATGCCAACTTTTAATGTTCAAGCACTAAAAGGTGCTGACCTGCCTACGCAAACACCAGTTTGGGCTGATAGTGCATCATTCCTATTTATGCCCGATGCTATTCCACTTTCTGGGTATTCATACTACTACCATCTTAAAACTGCAAAAGATCCAGATTTTGGAGAATGGACACAAATACCAGAACTAAATACTTTCACTTTTGCGCCATCGCAAAATGGTATGATTGAATTTAAAGCTGTAAGTGGTACTTTAATAGAATATATTTGTCCGACTATATTTCAAACATACGTTGACACAATAACACCAGAGTTCACAATCACTGGCATACCTACAGCTTGGACTAATGAACCAGTATCATTAACAATCGAAATAACAAAACAAGGTCATAGTGGCACAAAAATATATTATTTAGCAAACGATGCTGTCATCCCGACAGCATGGAATGATCAACAACTAAAAGAAACAGGTAAATATAAATTTTATGCAGTAAGTGGCGCACAAATTCAATCTGCTATCGAAATAGTCGATTTGAGTTGGTTAGATATGACACCACCAGTAATTCGAGGAGTCACTAACAATGCAGTATACACAGCTGATGTAAAAATAAGTGTTACCAATTTTATATCTAAAAACAGCACAATAAAAAAGGATGGAGTCCACTTAGACTATTCATTCGATGAGGAACACGGTTCAATAACATTAACCGAAAGTGGCACATACGTTGTCACAGTGTTTGACGAAGCTGGGAATTTGGCTGCAGTAACTTTTACGATAAACAAACCCAATATTGTTTTGTTTATAACTCTTACTATGCTTGCTCTAGTTGTAATTATAGTGCTTACTCTATTAATTATATCATACCAGAAAAACAAACTGGCCTTGAAGAGATTAACCACTAAGACCGAATCCGAAAGCGACAGCAATTACAATTATCTATTGTATAAGAGAATCAGAAGTGGCAGAATTGGTAGTTCTACTAATGAATATAGCATTAAGCCCGATAAAGCACTACCAGAGACCAACTCAAAAGCTGTGACACACTCCGAGACAAATCCTACAACAAACTCAAATGAAAAGGACGGTATTAAGTAATGCGCTTGCTAAAATTCAGAGTAACCGACTTCCGATCAGTTGTTGATACTGGTTGGGTAGAATGTAAAGATGTCACAGTTTTCGCTGGAGATAACGAATCAGGCAAAACTACGCTTTTTTACGCAATTATGAAACTAATGCCACCAGAAAGATTGCTACAGTTAGCAAAAAATCGACCAGACATACATAAGATCGCGGAAATCAATGTCTTGGCTGATTTGCCTATAGATAGAGTAGACGAATTTAATGAACGTGTAAATGAAACGGTTTTCATTCGCGCGGAGTTTTTGCTAACACCTGCTATAAATGCAGAACTCTCAAAATTAAATCCATCTTACTCGCACAGCAAATCTGCGGTCATTTCAAGAAATTACGGTGGACAATATGATGTGGATATATTGCGTGACTTCCCGCGCGCGGTAGCATTAGATGCTCTAGAGTATATGCTGTCTAATATCCCTGTTTTATCCTATTATCAAGAAGTGACAGAAGTATCAAATAAAATAGATTTCGTCACATTAGCACTTAAAATATCTGGTGCGTATAGTGATAATTCGCTAACGGATGCCGAATTAATGTTTAGTCGCTTGCTCACTTGTTTAGACATTTGGGAAAGCAATCTCATTAAAACTATAGCCGAAGCAGAAATAACATTAAACCAAGCAAATCGCAATATTGATTTTAGGCAAGTGTTTGAAAAAGTACCACTTTTTAAAACCCGTGTAGAAGTTGGATTTGAGCGCCTTAACGAACAATTTCAAGAGTGCTGGGGTAAAGATGACGTAATTATTGGTTTCGAGAGTTACGATCGTGGAATTATAATTAAGATTATTGATCGACTTACACATAAACCTTATTATCTTGAAAATCGCAGTACAGGTTTTAGACGTTTCTTTGCGCATTTCTTAACTTTCTCCATAACGGGGTTATCTAACGAATCCGACTCAATTTTAATGTTCGATGAAGCAGGTGCAGCAATGCATTCCGTCACACAACGAAAATTGGCAGATTACTTCTTGAAAATGGGCAAGCATGCGCAAATATTGTACAATACACATTCTTCATATATGATTCCAGTCATGCAGATGAATAATGTCCGTGTAGTATATAAGGATTCTACAAGACATACTAGTGTACAACGTCGCTTAATTATTAATGATTCAAGATCAAATGAACTGTCGCTATTTCCAATACAATCATCACTTGGCCTGTATATAGCTGAAAAGGCATTGTCGGGGTGTTTGCCGATTATTGTATTAACAGAAGCAGATGAGACGTATCTATCGCTGATAAAAAATATTCTTATCGCTCTAGGCAAATTCCGATCTGTCTTTCAAACATCAGTTTTCTCTACTGGTCCAGATGGCATCGATTCAATTTGCGAAATGTTCAGTGATGGAGACGATTTACCCGCTGTTTTCTTGTCTTCAGATGCAGAAGGGAAAGCTATAAAAGAAAGACTGATACAAACCGTATATGCGAACGCGCAGTCTAAGATACTATCAGTTTCTGATTACCAAAAAGATGCCGAATATTTAGAAGATCTAATACCCCAAGCCTATATCGAACTTTCAGCAAAGAAATATATAAAAACGATTTCTGGTAGCGATTTTCAAATAACCGAAAAAAATAGGAATATTATACCTAAGCTATTGAAATATGCCGAAGATTATGATATAATTTTACCAATGAATTTTAGATACGAAATTGCGAAGCGCGTCAAACTAAATGTGATGTCGTTTTACAAAGACGTTCATATTTCATTTTTACATAGTACGCGTTGGATAAAAATTTGGAAAGACCTAATTCGATTATCTGAATAATGATGTTCTTTTAATTTGTATTTGTCCTATCCAATGTGGTCATGTGCTGATACTATTCATCTTTTGTGGTCTTATCATCAGATGTTAGGCTATCGTGTGTGATTGCTGTTTACATAGTTCAACGTGTCTATTCATTTGTTTCAATTTTCTTGTGCAAATGTGCCTTACTATAAAACTTAACTGATTTATTACGCTTTATCGATAATGCCTTTACAATCACGATCTTTAAAGCATGGTAGATATAAGGACGGAAATGCAAAAGAGCACGCGGATTAACCGAATTATAGTTGTTGTAATCAGTGGCATAGTAATAAATTTTGTGCTAGCATCAGTTAAACTATATGTAGGTGTCTCATCAAACAGCATAATTATCTTTTCTGATGCTATTCACAATTTTATGGATGCCGCTGGTCTTTTTATCGCCATTTTGGGTTTTCTGCTCATGCGCAAAGAATCTACAAGTAAATTCCCTGAGGGGTATGGTAGAGTTGAATATCTCGCATCGTTCTTGCTATCTCTAGCACTATTGGGTACGGGCATCTACTTTATGTATGCATCTATAGAAAGGATGTTTTATCCCTATCTCGTAACATTTACGTGGTTGCGCTTTGCCGTAATCGGCTCAACAGCAATATTTAAAGTCCTGTTAGGTTTATGGTATAAATATAACAATAAGACACTGGATTCAGGTGTATTAAAGACAGCACAATTAGACAGTTGGCTGGACGCATTTATTACTATAATGACTTTAATAGGATATTCACTAGCTTCCTATGGGGCATTAAGATTAGACGCAATTTTTGGAATTATTCTTAGCGTCATAATCATTATTGGTGGTCTTAAACTATTTTTAGAGAATTTCAATGCGATTTTGGGCAAGCGCCCAACTGAGGCGCTAACCAAATCTATCAATGCACTTATAGCAGAAAGCGAATCAATACAGGAAATATCTCAAATTCGTTTACATGATTATGGTGTTGCCCGACAAATAGTAGTTATTACGGCACGATTTAATCCCGATTTAAACACCTCACAAATTGAAGAGGTGGTCAAAGAAATTACTGATACAGCACACAATACACTAAATATAGAATTAAAAGTATGTATGGATGGAGGTTATAATGGAAAAAAAGAAGCGCACGAAGAAAACTAAAGGCAAAATTATGCAAAGCATATTTAAAGGCTTTCTTATATTCGCCGGGTTTATAATACTTTTATCAGCGGTATGTTCGCTGATATCTTTTGTCGGGCTAGCTGCCAACATGAAATTGGCAGAAAGTTTTACTGCTGTCACCAAGGACGACTATCTTACACCAACTATCGACCCAGATACTGGATATTATACGTTTGTGACAGATCGTGATTTCAGAATATTACAGGTGACCGACACCCACGTTGGTGCGGGGTTCATGTCTGTCAAGAAGGACGCATGGGCAATCAATGCCGTCAAAGATCTAGTAAATTACGTAAAGCCAGATTTGATTATAATAACTGGTGATATGATCTACTCAGATTTTACTCGTACTGGAAATATAAACAATATGACCGCTACAAGATTGTTTGCACGCGCCATCGAGAATTTAGGTGTATACTGGACAGTTGCATTTGGAAATCATGACTCTGATGTGTATGCTAGATTCGATCGCGATGAAATAGCCACTTATTATGAATCATCCGAATTACCACATTGTATATTCCAGCGTGGTCCAGACAATATCTTCGGCTATGGAAATCAAGTTGTAAATGTTAAAAACACGTCAGGCACAATTACACAGTCTATCTTCGTGTTTGACTCAAACCAATACAGAACTGGGTTTAGAACGGATTACGATAATATTCATGAGGATCAAATCGAATGGTATAAAAATGAAGTTCTAAGATTGGATGCCTATAACAAACAAAAAGGTGCCACAGAAACACTACAATCACTAGCATTCTTTCATATCCCAATGAAAGAGTATAGAACAGCATGGCATGAATACATTGCAGCTGGGAGCACAGACACCGAAAACGTACAATATGTATATGGTATTGCCGGCGAATCAGATAAAATAGTCTGGAGCTCAGATCACGATGATCTCCTATTTGAAACTATGATTGAACTAGGCAGTACGCAAGGTGTTTTTGTTGGGCATGATCACTTGAACAACTTCTCGATTATGTATAATGGTGGTGCTGGTGATAGATATATTAAACTGACGTATAGTCTAAGTATCGATTATCTAGCATATTGGGGCATTTATAAGAAAACTGCACAACGCGGTGGCACTGTCATTGATATCAAACCAAACGGTGAGTTTTCATCATATGCATTACGCTTGAAAAATTTCGAAGTCGTCTAATCGACATAAGCAAACTACGAAAGCCTGTAGTAAATTTAAATTTGGCATTTAATCCTGCTGCGATTGCATAGCTCAAGCTAGGCAGTCGCAGCAATTTGCATGTGCGAAATATTTGACATGTGCCACGTTTTTGGATAAAATGTGATTGAAAAACAATTCTAAAGGATCTATATGAAAAAAGTTGCTCTAACTCTCTTTCTTGTTATAATTTTAATCGGTGCAACCCTTGCGTTTACGGCATGTGGGAGCACAGTAATAGTGCCTGGTGCGGCATGGGCACAAACTGAAACACTGTTATATAATATCAAAGACACGAGTAAAGATAATGCCATAGTAGGCACACTGGAAACAAAGATAGTAAAACTTGATGTCGGTGAATACACAATCGACAAACTCCCCGATCAACACTTTTCCGTGACATCCAATGTGCTCAAAGGTCTTAGATATACACAAATAGCTAAAACCGTTGACGGCGATATAATGATGGAATCTGAGAGCATCTTTAATGCATTTAATATAATAGGTTCATATAAGAGAGTATATAGCAATTCATTGAATGCACGTGCATATGAATCAAAGTTGCATGTGTCCGATAGTAAATATATAATTACAATAGATGGAGAAAGCAAAGCTAGCATTAAAGTAAAAGATACAACCGTATCAAACGAAATTCTCTATACAGCTCTGCGCGCATATAGCGAAATAGATAGTGAATACCAATTATCGCTCGATGTCGTAGATCCTATTAATGGCAAAGCAGAATCGCTCATATTGAGTGCTACAAGTGGACGGGAAGCATTCGAATTCAAACATGCCACATCTGATGATGAACTTACAACATCCTCTGTTAATTGTATAGTAGTTAATATATCTAAAAGTACCGCACCTATCGGTTCAACGATAACAGTGCTTTATACTGAGAAAGCATTTTCAATTAAAGGTCTACTTAACGAAAGTAGTACAAATCAAAGCATACACATACCTGTTAAGATAATTGAAAATGAATTAGTATACGAATTGATAGAGGCACGCGCATATTAGGCAAAAGCTCTACACTAAAAATTCAAGCTGATCATTCAGTTATAAAAATCAAATTAACACCAAAAGCTCTAGACATGCAAATATTTAAGTCTAGAGCTTTGTATTTAAAATCAACAATTCTTGGATTTTTGCATTTTCTCATCCGCGCAGAGCGAAACAATTAACGCAAACGCGTCACAATCATAATTTTCACGCTGTTACCAGTTGCCATACCGTAAATATGTTTTATTAATTGCGCACGTTTCTAATATCTTGTCATAGCATGCGTACATTGCCCTAGACAGCGTTATTAGATTGCTCTCGTATAATTTTACTGTGCGATGATAGAATTTCTATCACAAGCATAATTTCGGCAACTATATTGAATCTTGCGCAAAAAGTGCGCTTTTAATTTTTACAATCCGCTTGCAGTGGGCATACCAAAAGACATCATGAACATGCTTATGAAACGCTTACTTAAATAGCAAACATTCTCCCCATCTCTTTTTAAGTGCGGAGAAAATTAACGATTTACTTTGCTTGCGTTATTATTCAAATCCCTATAGATTTAGTTATTAAAACCTTAAACACAAAACTGTAGAATAAACATTGCTATTAATTATGCGACCTTCTTTATAGCGTCTACTGGTTTCATTTTGCTTATTCTATATGCGGGCAACATAGCAGAAAGTGCGGTTATGACATATGACATGATGATAATGACTGGAATTGTAAGCCAATGCATGGATATTATAGATGTGCCATTCATCTCTTGCTTAAAACCTAGTACGCTATTCATAACAATAGTCATTATCACAAGAACTATACTAGACATCACTGTAATAATCGAAGCAATTATAGCGGACTCTACTAGAAAAATTCTTTCTGTGTCGATAATCCGTGCTCCTAGAGCGCGCAAAATACCTATTTCCTTCTTTTTCGCGTTTACACCTGAATTTATGAAATTCATTAACAGTAAAATGCTAAACAACAAAAATATGCCCGATGCAACGCTAAATATTTTGTAAAACGTTTTAAAACCAGTCTCCAACTCGTAAAATTTTGAAGAAATTGGAGCATCAGAAAAATAATTAATCTCGCGCAAATCATTAAGCAAATTTTTTGTCATTGTCGTGTCATTCATTCTAAGCATGATCCCATTAGGCAACACAGCCAACGGGACTAATATATCATATGTTTCCTGTGAGCAATAGATAAGTGGACCATCGCGATCATAACCTAATTTGCCCGTTACACCTTTAATAATCAACCCTTGTAAATTGACTACTGCAGCTTTCGACTCATCATAGATCTGTAGTGATATCTTTTTTCCAACGTTTTGTTGTTTTATAGAAATTTCTTGCTCGTCTAGTGTTATATCTTCGTCAAATAACAAATTGTACAAATCGACATTAATAATTATCTCATTATCGGTTGGTGCTACTAAACCATATTCTGGCAGACGATGTGCTAATAAATCACCTACTGTCATGATCTCCAATATTTTTTCAGATTTGATTGCTGTGGTATCAACAAAAAACTTCGTATCATAAAGCTCAGGTTCAATTGCCATATAACTAGCTGGTTTAGTCAATTGTATAATTTTATCCTTTTTAGCGTATGTAAGCATATAGATATATCCGTAAAGATATTCTGCTACTTCCTTTTCAGAGTCACTCATAGAGTCATATTCACCGAGTACCTTTCTATAATCGGTTTCGACAACACCCGCAATTCTTGCCATTTTTGAATCTTCAGAATTATAACCAGCATATGCCCAAAGCTCTGTTCCAATCAAATCAGTATTTTCTATATCAGATGTTAGATCCACTATGGCATCTCCATTTTTAAAATAATACCTCTCTTTTGACATAGGATCATCATTTTGTAATACTTCTTCTGCTACTATTCTCAGCAAATGTATGCTGGCATCAGTTAGGTATATCGAGTCATTATCTAGAGGCAAAGACGCAGGTAACAACTTTAGGCCCATTTTCTTTTCAATATCGGTTTCGGACTCGACTTGTGCTATATGATCAAAATAAGTTTCAAACTTTCCATTGTTTGCATATTGATAAATAGGTGAATCGTACAGCAACAAGTTATCAACACTCGGATATTTATTTAACAAATAGTAATACATATTTGTGCGAATGTTCCAATTTTCTCCACCTCTTATGTAGTCTGGCAAGATAACAACAGATTCAACACCAAATTTTTCCATATTTCTTACAATTTGCCACTCAGAATCGTACTTTGACAGAATAAAGGCAGAGCCGAACATCATAATCGATAATACCGAGAGGATTACAGACGCTATTAATTTGCCGCTTTTATACTTCAATGCAGATATTACAAATTTTAGTATGCTTTTAAATGAGAGCTTTGCCGCATTTAACCCCTTATCTGATAGACAATCAGCTGAATTTATCGGTTTCTCTGCGTCCAGCGTGTCGCTTGCGATTTTTCCATCTTTTAACTCAATTCTTCTATCACCATATAGTGCGGCCGCTTCTTCGTCATGCGATACAATCACAACTAATCTTTCATCGGACAGATTTTTAAGTAACGCTATAATATCCTCTCCTGTTGTCGAGTCGAGGTTTCCAGTTGGTTCATCAGCTAAGATTATATGTGGTTGTTTTATAAGGGCGCGCGCTATGGCAACACGCTGCTTTTGACCGCCCGATAATTCATCGGGATACCTATTTTTTAGTCCATCTAGATCTACTTTATTTAACACTTGTTCAACATCTTCAATGCGCGGAATATCGCCCTTCATTTCTAGTGCCAGTGCAATGTTTTCATATACAGTGAGTGTTTCTATTAAATGAAACTCTTGAAAAACGAAACCCAAATATGTGTTTCTGTACGCATCTAAAGTGGTCTTATCGGACAATAAACCTACACCTAAGAGTTCTACAGCACCTTGTGTTGTGCTATCGAGTCCACCAATAATATTTAGCATAGTGGATTTACCACTACCGCTTTTGCCAACTATAAAAACCAATCCTTTTTCTGGTAGTTCCAAACTAACATCATCTAGTGCTATAACAGATTTGTCTAACTTAGATTTGTAAACTTTTGTCACGCTGGTTAACTTTATCATATTATACCTCACATATATTATATTTCAAATTGCAGATCCTGTCAATATGTGTACTTACATTTACATATTAATGCTCAATAAATCCCAAAGCATACACTGCGTTGCTTTAAACAATTCAAAAGAGATCTTCCATTTTAATGTTTATAGTCAATTTGAAAAATAGTGTGGCATTCTGCATAGTATTATTGAATTTGAAATTTTAATTTGATATAATTAATATACTACGATGCAACAGTTAACACTGTACTAATCGTTTAGTCTATGGGCATAATACCAGTTTAGTTAATATGCCTCATCACATTAAACTATCACTACCCATCGTGTTATGATTATGTGAATTAAAGTACACCTAGGAGCATTTATGAGCAAAAACGATTACGACATCGTAATAATAGGCGCAGGCCCGTCAGGTATTTTTACTGCACTACAATTATTGCATAATAAGACGAGTTATAAAATTGCAATATTTGAACAAGGTGCAAGTATAAAACACAGATATTGCCCAAAAGTGAAAACAAAAAAATGCCTCAATTGCAAGCCATATTGCAATATCACATCAGGATTTTCTGGTGCTGGTGCATTCTCTGATGGGAAACTGTCATTAAGTCCTGAGGTGGGAGGCGACTTGCCATCTCTTATAGGAATTGAAACAGCAAAAAAGATGATTGAATATACCGATCAGATATATTTGAAATATGGTGCTGACAAAAAAATAGAAGGAATAGAAAAAACAGATCAAATTAAAGATATTAGAAAACGCGCAATTTTAGCTGGTCTCAAACTAGTTGATTGCCCAATTAGACACATAGGCACAGAAAAGGCCCGTGAACTTTATTTGAAAATTGAAACTACTCTCATTGAGTCGGGAGTAGATGTTTTCTTTTCAGCCACATGCGATGATATAATATTAAACGCTGGCATCTGTACTGGGGTTGTCATACGTGACACTAAATTAGGCACGCTTAGACGTGTTAGCGCCGATAAAATTATAATGGCAACGGGGCGCAACGGGGCATCTAGGTTAAGTGACTTATGCGTAAAATATGGAATAGATCACAAGTCTGGCACAGTCGATATCGGTGTTAGAGTAGAAGTAAGAAATGAAATTATGGAGGAATTAAATGAATGTTTGTATGAGTCTAAACTTGTCGGATATATCCCCCCATATAACGACAAAGTCCGCACGTTCTGCCAAAATCCAGGCGGTTTTGTTTCGCAAGAGAATTATGATGACGGTTTGGCAATCGTAAACGGTCATTCATACAAAGAAAAAAAATCTGAAAATACTAATTTGGCGATATTGAGTTCTCATAATTTCAGTTATCCTTTTAATCGTCCTATAGATTACGCAAAGAAAGTAGCTCAAATGGCGAATATGCTAGGTGATGGAAAAATACTTGTACAACGTTTTGGAGATATTTTAGAAGGTAAGCGTACATGGACAAATGAGCTTTTACTCACTAATATTAATCCGACACTCACAGATGCTGTTGCTGGTGATATAACCTCAGCAATTCCATTCAGACCAATGCTAAATATCATAAATTTCATTAAAGCAATGGATTTGATTGCACCTGGTTTTGCGGGTAAAGAAACGCTTCTATATGCACCAGAAATCAAATTTTATTCAAATAAAATTACTGTCGATGAAAACTTTATGACTAGCATCACAAATCTCTATGTGCTCGGTGATTCAGGTGGTTTAACACGTGGATTAATGATGGCATCAGTTATGGGTGTGATGATGGCAAACAAACTTGCCAAATAAACTCACACTAGCGCAAGTACAACATCACAGTCTATCTTTTGTGTTTTGCAAACTCTCGCAACAAATGTATATAACTTTTGCTTGCGTGTAAAATTCTAAATTCCGACTCTATCCGTTCCATATAAAAATGAGCCAGTGTCGCTTGTTGGATGAATAAATCACACTAAGCAAGCTCTAGAGATGCCACATTTTCAAAAGTAAATAGTATAAGAATTGATTGTAGAAATTAAATTTTAAATATTATTCCGACACATAGATGCGCGGTACGCGGTTTGCTATGCCGCATACGAACTCATAATTGAAACTAAACGCAGCATTTGCTAATGTCTCAACTGAAATTGCATTATCGCTGGATTTGCCGACTAGAATTGCTTGATCACCTGGTTTGACATCAGGAATGTCTGTGACATCAATCATAAATTGATCCATACAAACACGCCCTAATATGGGCGCAAATTGTCCCGCTACAAGAACTTTGCCTTTAGAAGAAAGTGCTCTTGGATATCCATCGGCATAACCTAATGGTATTGTAGCAATACGCGTTTCTCTGTTAGTAACAAATGTCGAGCCATAACTTACACCAAATCCTGTCGGCAGAGTTTTAACATGACTTATGCGTGCTACCCATTTAAGTGCAGCTTCTAGACCAATCTCTTTTGACACTTCATCAGAAGGATACAGTCCATATATCATGATACCTGCTCTTCCCATATCGAAGTGCTTATCATTAAATTCGATTATTCCAGCACTATTGCTTATGTGCCTTATTCCTACATCAAAACCATGCGAAGTCAAAATCTCGACAATTTGTGAAAATGCATCAAACTGGTTATTCGCGGATGTCTTATCCAATTCGTCAGCACAAGCATAATGTGTAAATATTCCTGTTACGTTTATACCTTTCAATTTAAATACGGATTCAATATCCTCTAGTTCGTCTCTTAGGAACCCTATCCGCGACATTCCTGTATCAACTGCAATATGTACATTTATGCTTTTATTTAAACTATTTGCTAATGCCGACAATTCCATAGCAGATTTAAGTGTCGAAACTGTCGGGGTCAGATCATATTCAAAAAGCATTTTATACATAGCTGGTGCTGTTATACCTAATATTAGTATAGGTTTAGTTATTCCAGCAACTCTTAGCATCGCACCTTCTTCAGGGATAGCTACGCCAAAGTATTGGACGACATCATCGACAAATCTAGATATCGGAATTGCACCATGGCCGTATCCATCAGCTTTGACCACAGCCATTATTTTTTGTAGTTTCATTTTATTTGCAGCTTTTATCAAATTTCGCTTAATTGCTGCTAAATTAATTTCAACGTATGTCCGCTCTTCCATCTATGTCCTTTATTCAATTACACCCGCTAAATTATCTAAATCTATCCCTGACTTAGTTAGCGCATCTCTTATCTTTGTTACAAATGCTAAAGCTTTTTGTCCATCGCCGTGTACACATACCGAATCAGCTATCATTGTAATCTCTTTGCCAGTTACAGTTTTAACTTTCCTATTTTTGATCATGGAGATTACACGCTCAATAGCTTCATCTTCATTTGTAATCATAGCACCTGGTTTGCTTCTAGCGACTAAAGAACCATCATCTTCATATGCTCTATCTGCAAACACTTCCTTAGCAGATCTTAAACCTACTTCCTTTGCAGCCACAAGCATAGCACTACCCGACAGTCCCAACAAAATAATATTCGAGTCAATGCTTGCTATTCCCTCACAAATGGCATATGCCAACTTGTGGTCTTTTCCTGCCATATTATACATTGCGCCGTGTGGCTTAATATGCTGCAATTTAACATTATGTGCTTTGCAAAAAGCCCATATTGCTCCTGTTTGATATTGAACATAAGCTTTAACTTCTACTGCTGAAACATCGATATTCCTTCGTCCAAATCCAACCAGGTCGGGATATCCAGGATGTCCTCCAACCGCAACACCATTAGCTTTGCAAATCGCCACTGTCTTATCCATTACTAGTGGATCTGACGCATGAAAACCACACGCAACATTTGCGGAAGTTATATACCCAGCAACGGTCGCATCACATCCGATCGTATAAGGGCCAAAGCTCTCGCCCATATCACAATTTAAATCTACTTTTAGTCTTGACACAATACTCACCTAGTCCTTTAAATCAACATTTTTTATGTCCGTGATAAACATATGTCCTGGCGCATGAGTTATAACGAACTTGGGTTTCGAATTCATAACCACACTTTGTGGTGTAACACCACAACACCAGAATACTGGAACTTCACCATCGTTTATAGTAACTGCATCGCCAAATTCTGGTCTGGATATATCTTTTATCCCTATCGAGGCTGGATCACCTATATGCACAGGCGCACCATGCACTCTCGGCATTGAAGCGGTAACGGTAACGGCTTTTACTACTAAAGAATGTGGTATTGGTCGCATGCTTACTACCATATTCCCAGAAAAAATGCCTGCAGGCACACATGGTATATTAGTAATATACATCGGCACATTTCTACCTTCTTCAATATGTCTTACTGGCACACCAGCTTCTAAAAGTGCTGATTCAAATGAGAAACTGCAACCTATTAAGAATGAGACTAGTTCATCATTCCAAAACGCGGCAACATCGGTAAACTCACCTTCTAATATGCCATCTTTATATACTCTATACTTTGGAATATCTCTAGCGATGTCAGCGTCTTGTGCGATATATTTCAATGAACGCGAACCTGGATCAGAGACCTCAAGCAATGGACAAGATTTAGGGTTCCTTTGCGCAAACAACAAAAAGTCATACGCTTGCGCTTTAGGTAATATAACAAGATTAGCCTGAGCATATCCCGCACACATGCCAGACGTATTCCAGGTTATTTGCTCTGCGCGAATTTTCTCTCTAATTTCTTTAGGCTGCAAATTAGCATAATTTAAATTGTTTATCGCTTCCATAGTTTAGAAATATTCTCCAAATATTTTTTTCTGTCTTTGTATATTTTAACAGCTTCACTCACTGAAACTTTCTCGAATTTGATAGCATTACCAGGACGCAATTGTGCAACCACTGGCATGTCTGATGAAATTACAGTAGCAATTTTAGCATATCCACCTGTGGTTTGTCTATCTGCTGCCATAATTATCGGCATTCCCGATGCTGGAATTTGTACACCACCTAGTGGCATTCCATCCGAAATTATATCAACACCTGCCTTGCTTTCTACGCTTTCACCAGTGGTTTTAATCCCCATTCTATCCGAATCATTTGCGACAGTGTAAGTCGCACTCAAAAATGTATTAATCCCTTTCTCGGTGAAATAATCATCTTGAGGACCTAATATTACTCTCAATACCGCTTCGCTTAAATGCTCGCTATTAGGCACTCTAGGTTTAACACTTCTATTATTTACTCTTTTTATATTAGGCTCAGTTGAGTTAAAAAACAACAGATCCTCTTTCATTAATGCGCGACCTAAGTACCCACCTATTTTGCATTTAACATTTGTAGATACACTTCCCATTACATTTTTTAGATAGAATCCAGATTGAACTGCTAGATAAGCTCGGCAACCCGTTTTTGCATACCCACATCTAAGATGTGCGCCTTTGTCTACATATATTGCTGTATACATCGGAACGCGGACACCATCAATTTCAAATTGCGCATCGCAACCAGTTAGTGCCACTACTGCTTTAGATGTGAAGTCACATGAAAAGCCACCTAATGTGATCTCAATGACCGCATCTTTAGGGTCGTTTCCGACAAGCACATTAGCGATATAATGCGAATCGGCATCCATACAGCCAGATACTGGAAATCCAAAATCCATATATCCCAGTCTGCCTGCATCTTGAATAGTACAACTAGGGCCAACACTCTTGATTCGAATACCCATCAGATAATATCCTCCTCACATATATATGAACCACTAGCAACGGCATTCGAAATTAATTCGTACTCCGCAATTGTAACGGGTCTAAATTTTATATAATCGCCCGCTTTATATAAGAAAGGTGATTCTCTGTGCGGATCAT
Organism: Christensenellaceae bacterium; assembly: GCA_031278175.1. Taxonomy (GTDB): domain Bacteria; phylum Bacillota; class Clostridia; order Christensenellales; family DTU072; genus JAITLB01. The sequence continues at coordinate 4,057 of JAITLB010000269.1, read as the reverse complement.
ACGGCTTTAGCGGTGTGCGTCCGATCAGCCTCCAACCACCAGGCGAAGCTAATGGATAAACACCTGTTTGCTCACCACCAATGCCAACAGCACCAGCTTCGATTTTTGTCCTTGGATTCTTTAATCGTGGTGTAACTAATCTCTTATCCAATCCACCTAAATAAGCAAAGCCAGGTAGAAACCCTAACATGTATATTAGATATGTGGTGCTCGAATGCAATTTAATTACCTCGCTCTCATCCAGTCCTGTATGCGCACACACATCTTTGATATCCTCGCCATATACTCCACCATATGCTACTGGAACCACAATCACGCGCTTTTTTTCTATAGCAACACTACTTGCTGTATTTAGCACTTTGTTAAGTCGCTTACGCAACTTGTCGAAAGTTATAACATCAGGTAAATAGTTTATTAATATAGAACGAAAAGTTGGAATTACATCATATACGCCATCAATCTTCATGGCTTTTAGAGCATTGTATACATTTCTAACTCTAGCATTCAATGTCTCGTTTATTGCATTTCCAAATTCAATGACTAGCGCGGTATCGCCTGCATACAAAAACCTTGTCTCGTTATTTTCCATAAATCTTTCCGATACGTTTTCCTAGTATATTTTATTTTCGCCAAAAAAATCTAGTTCTAAAGTCTTTTCAAACCATGTCGCACAAGTGTTTTTAAGTTTCGGAGCATACGCTATGCATTCGCGCATAAGTGCTACGATGGCGCATACAATGCTTTTATCAAAACCATCAACAGAGGGAATTAGATCACCATACATATCTACCATTCCGCTCCGCGAAGCTGTTATCATGATTCTCTCAATCAATTCAGGAGTAGGCGCAATCGCATCATTCCCTAAAAGGAATGCTAATGCTACTGTTACCGCATAAGCACCCCAATCCGACACTGTGGCTGTTAATATAACGTCAGCTGCCGAGTCAGCTACAATACCGCCTTTACACTCACAACGACAAGCATTAGCTCTAGCATATGGAATATATTTCTCAATATGAGATTTAATTGTCCCCATGCCCATCTCATTTCCTAGATCACCTATTGCAAATGTCTTTACACCACATTCAGCAAAATATTTAAACATCAGATCAGCTTTTGCCTCATATTCTGTCATGTCTAAACCCGTAGCATTATGGTAAACACCTTTCTCGTTTGCGCCAGGTGCTTCAATTGCGATCAATGCTGCTGGCAAACCCCATGTGCTCTTGATATCAACTATTTGCTTAGCTGCTTCCTTTATGTTTTTTGTAAATGTTATAACACCCATTGAGATTGGGTATTTTTTTACATCTTCAACGTTTTTATACAGATGCAATCCTGCATCATATGCCATATTTTCAACAGCAACTAAATTATCCTCAGGGCAAACTATAACTGGCTTTGCGCCAAAGGCGCGATATATGGCGCGTGCTAATATCATCGCCCCATTGATCCCATCCATTTCAGCTTTCTTGTGTGGCAACAATACAAAGCCAACTATGATAAATACTAGATCATCCTTTTCTACAACTTTGATTAATTGCTCTGCAAAATTAATTGATAATGGTTTTCCTGTATAATCTCGCGATGCCTTGTACAATATCCGACAAACACCATATCCCCTTGGATCAAGGTTCATTAGATTGTCTAAATTTTGTCCTATGTTCAAATTTGTGAGATCTTCTTGCGTGAATGCTGACATCTCATTACTCCTATTTCTTTATTTTTTATAATTACTTATTTTCTCAGTTAATATTTAGCGCAAACTATCTTCTTGTTAATACTGCAAAACAAACAATCGTTTCGATAGTCTAGATTTTTACAGTATTTAACAAGGTAGTAACAAGTCCGATTAACTTGTCTGCATGGTGTACTACATAAAGGCATGTTTTTTAATATTACTTGCTCTTTACATATTCGATTGTGCGATAATTAAGGCAAAACCTTGTCGACTAAAGCTTGCCAGATCAAATAGCGCAAAACTTAAATGCATCATGTAACTATTAATTAACTTTTGTTAGATTATTAATAACATTCAAAAAACGACCTCTAGCATATATCGATCAATCATTTTAACATATTTGACAAACAAACTTGAAACCGTTTTTTAGTGTTTTGCGAATTTAATTCACCAACAAGAATTATTTCTCAGTTTCGCTGAGAAACTCTTCATATAATGCGTCTTGAATTCTTTTAAGCGATTTTCCGTCTTTGCCACCGACTGGTTTTCCATCGATTTCTGATACACCTAATGCCAATTGTCCCGCGCTTGAAACAATTATTTCGTCAGCATCAAACAACTCCTTTAGAGTGAAATGTCTTTCATCAACAGGTATAAGTAACTTCTTGCACATTTTAATCATATGCATTCTTGTAATACCTGGAAGAATTAAATGATCGACAGGTGCGGTTATAAACTTGCCATCTTTCAATATTGATACATTGCTATGCGCACATTCAGTAACTATATCACCACGATGCAAAATTGTCTCCTGACAACCTATGCTTTCAGCTTTTTGTGATGCCATTACGCTTGGTAATAGATTAAGTGTTTTTATATTACAATGAAGGAAACGTGTATCTTCCATCGTTATAACTTTAATCTTTGTTGCACAGTCCTTTATTTTAGCTGGCTTTAGAACTATCCATATATTTGCTTGGATTTTAGGGTCAAATGAATGATTGCGAATTTGCGTCCCACGTGTGGCTTGCCAATAAACAAACTGATCACCAGTGTTTACCTTCTTTACCATATCGTATAGTAGTGCCTTCATTTCTTCTTTAGTTTTTGGTATATTAATGTCAAGAAGACCAGCACTATTATAAAATCTATCTATATGATCATCAAGTGCATATATCTTATAATTGTGACTGTATGTTGCATCATATACACCGTCACCAAAAAAATGCACTCTGTCATTAAATGGGACTTTTAAGTCGTCCAGTTCAGCAAAATCGCCATTATAATATCCTAAGTTTTTCACTCAAACTTCCTCCGAAAATTTGTTTGCTTTATTTAAGTCGCGAACCCTTTTAGGTCGCTCTAGTAATTATATTACTAGAACTAAATTTTGTAAATTGTTTTAAGCTAATTACATGTGCATAACACCATAAAAGACAGTAAATTTGCAAATATTCTCCTTTAATGTGCTTAATTCCGCCTCTGCCGAGATCATGCATATGATTTTCACGCTTTAATTTTTGAAATTCCTAACCCTTACATTACGAGCATATAAGCATAATGGTATACTAAATTCCCATCTGGTACAAGTGGAATTTGCAATCACTTGTAGATAGGGAATCTATCTGCTTTAGATTGGTTGAAAAGTGTTTTTAATGAAGACAGTGAGACCACGAAAAGGAAGAGTTTGAACTGCACCGCTCAATAAGACACAAATAAAAATAAAATATTAAGTAGCGGGTGGGTGGTTTGAACTTTTGCGAGCGCAAAGTGCAGTATTGTTTTTGATAATTTAGACAAATATCATAATTGCATTTGTGTTTTCGTTTCATTTATGCTATAACATACTAGTTATCATGGTTCTCTTTTGAGTGTGAGGCAAATAAAGTGAGGAATAAAACGATCCCGCAATAACACGTTTTCACGTTCAAAACTATCCTGCAAATACAAGCGGACTTATGGTCTCATTTTCCATAACGACTTTTTAGTATAGACGAAATCCAAACTTTCTTTAGGAGGATTCTATGACAAAACCTAAAACCATATTTAACGGGAAACCCATAAGCGTAGAGTTTATGGAGAAACAATCGGAGTGGATATTTTCTGTCGTTGATGTGTTGTCGACGATTGTGCAACACACTATTCCCAGAAACTACTGGCGAAATCTTAAAAGGGTACTTATTCAAGAGAATAATCCTTTGCTCAAAAAAATTGTGCAACTTAAAATGGTGTCATTGAAAGACGGGAAGACATATAAGACCGATTATCTGAATAAAGAGTGGACGCTCGCCCTTCTGAGCAGACTAAAGATAGGCATTGATTATGAATCTTTTTTCGAATGGATAAATCAGTTTGAGAGAAAGAATCGGAAGCTTG
>JAITLB010000262.1 GCA_031278175.1 Christensenellaceae bacterium | reverse complement strand
TTACTGATGAGGAATTTCAACATGTAGCTTTAGGTGGTAAATTGTCAATAATAACACATGAAGGTTTAATCGACATGCCAGGAGAATCGTCTTCTAATATTAAAATAGTGATAGTGGATGGTAAGGCGGTTTTATACTACATAGATGATTATGATCTATTAATGTCTACTGACTTTAATACGGTGACATTAGCGATTTCATCACAATCGGCTTCAATCGATGGATTTGAAATGAGTGTTAATGAGTACGGGAGCGTTATTTTCTACAACAAACTAGTCGCTGCTGATTATAGTCAAATATTTTGTGCTATCTATGACGAGAAAACCCAATCTTGGATTGATGATATTGCATTGACAGATGGATTTGAAGGTATTGCGTACAATCCAAGTGGTTTTATTGATTCGAACGGCGATGTGGTTTTTTCTTATGTGCTAAGCGACCCCAATGATAAAACGGTACTTTGCTTTAGTAAGAGAACACTATCAAATGATATATCGATCACTGATTGGTTTGTTATGGAGAAAATAGAGAATGGCAAAGAAGTTGAGGTATTTTTTGAAGTTGCAAACACAGGCGATAAACCTATAGCTTGTGTTGAAATAGAGTTATTCGGGCAAAAGTCCTATGTTTACTTGGAAACACCAATATTAACGGGAGAATCGCGGTATATATCAATATTAACAACTGCTCATTTAAGTTTAACTAAACACGCTATTGTTAGTGCTAGTGTAATAGAGGATGATAATGTTGTTGCAACAACTATCATAACCATCGAAACACTAACAGCGGATATTGGGTTGAGTGGTTCAGTTCAGATAGTAAATGGGAAGCAGAATTTCACTATTCAAGTATCAAATGATTCAGAATACACAACTAGCGCAAAATTGAAGGCCTATGTAAATGCCGAACTGGTAGAAATTAGAGATCTTGTATTAGATCCAAATTCGGATGGTATAGAAATATTTGCGTTTCAAGAAATATTTGAAGGTGATTATATTGCTTTTGTAATTGAGACAGATATAGCCGATTGGAATTATTCAGATAATGGATATAGTATGGTTTCATTACAGACAGAAATAACAGCTAAAGAAATCCAGAATATCTATCAAAATCTTGTAAACACAGCTAAAAAATTCTCGTAATGAAAAACCTAAAACAACGAATTCTAAATAACAGGTGAAATGCGATATGTGTAGAATAACATCGGTCAAAAATGCAAACGCTAACTACAACGAAACAATACTAATATACTAATCGGAAACAGCATGAAAACTCTTACAAAGAAAAAATATCTTTTTATTATCGCACTGATTGTAGTGCTGATAATTGCAGGGATAATAGTGATTCGAGCTTTAGTTTTTGGAGAAGACGACACTAAACTAGATCCACAGTATTCTATTCAAGAGTATTTGGATGCGTTTGGATCAGCTATGTTGAATATAAATGCTACAAATAGGCGGATGGATAAACGTATAGAATTGCTACTTCAAGATGAAGAAGTATCAACTTTTCATCAAATTTGCGAGTATATTAAAACAGATGAAATAGAGATTGCGCATATGGCAATTGAAGAAAATTATTATACGCTTGGAACGTATGAATTTGACTGTTTTGACGAATATTATTTTATTGATGATATTATGTACATGCACCGCAAAACCGTCTCTGAGACTGTTGAAACAAGTTTTGCGTCAGACATAGATGTTTTTTGGACTGTTGCAGACGAGAATATTGGGCATGGTGATTATGATTTAGATGAGAGCAATTTTGAAAATATTTCTATTAAACACACTGCTGATGAACATATATTGACTGTCAAAGTTGCAAGAGATAAATTAAAGGTATTCTTCAAAGAGGAAGAAGATATAGAAAATATAACGGACGTAACTTTCAGTATTCAAACCGATATTAACTATGTGCTAAAAGGTTATCAATTACATTATTCGAATTTAGATTTTGAGAGCGAGACTGAGTCCCAACAGGCTAGGATAGTCACAAATATCATTGTAAAATGTGACCAGATAGAAATAATAGAAATTGCCGAGTGGGTGTCACAAGCACCGATGTCGCAACTTTAATGGAGTACTATATGAGAATTAAAGAAATGTTGTTAAGATTTAAAGAAAGCTATATAATAATATTTGCTTCATTTGGGTTAGTGTTGGCTTTTGTATTGCTTTCGGCATTTTTTGCAAGTAGCAATATAAGTGTCTATGCAGACTCCTCCTTTTCGGGTGGAACTGGTGGTGTGTTAGATCCATATCAGATTTCAACAGGTGACGATTTACGGACTCTAGCAGTTGATGTAAATACTGGAGTTGGTGGGGTGAACGGATATTATAATAAATATTTTGTTCTAACTGCTAATTTAGATATAAGCGATTTGTGCACTACAATAACCAATGGATGGGAACCTATTGGCAGTGGCATCAGTGATAGACCGTTCAAAGGTGTCATTGATGGACAAGGTTTTTCTATTGTTGGGTTAAATATTTCTAGAAGCTCAAATTATCAAGGATTATTTGGTGCGCTTACATCGACAGCAACAGTAAAGAATCTTACTGTTGTGGGTACTGTGTCGGGTGCTAGTTATGTTGGTGGTGTTGCAGGATATAACATAGGCGAAATAGAGAACTGCACTAGCAATGTCAGCGTGGCTGGAACTAGTCAGCATATAGGTGGGATAGTTGGATATAATGACGTTGAAAATGATTATATTGGCGATATAGTTAGTTGCTTTAATAATGGCACTATAACTGCTGGAAATGCAATCTTGGTTGGCGGTATAGCTGGTAGCAATCTAGGTAATATAACGGAAAGCGCTAACTATGGTACTATTAATGGATATAGTAGTGTAGGTGGTATCGCTGGATATAATGCGGGGAGGGCATTAATTGATTCTGTATATAATGTTGGTGCAGTAAATGCAGATAACACAGCAGGTGGCATAGTAGGACACAACAATATTGATTCTTCCGTAATGGGTATAATCTCAAATGTATACAATATAGGTGCAATTAATGTAAGCAATAACATAGCAGGTGGCATTGCAGGTGGGAATAGTGGTAAAATAATAAATGCATATAGTGCAAGTAACATCAGTGGCACCAATCGTGGTGGAATAGCAGGAAGCAACACAGGTGAAATACGTACGGCATATTCAAGTAGTGACAAGTTTACTGGTAATATAATAAATGGTGCAGGATTAGAAGAAAATTGCAATATACTTTCGGATAGATTAATGGTTGCATCTGATACGTTGACAAATGAAGATAAAATGTCAGATATTGCAAACGAATCAGGTACAGACAAGTGGGTCAAACGCGCATACGATACTGAATTTTGTTATTATCCTGAGCTTGCTGTATTCAAAAATTCAAATGTTGCCTTGGTTTCTGAAAACTCGAAAAGTAGTGCTAGGGTTGCACGAATAGTAATTGATGCTAACAATATTATACTCGATAATGTCGAATTTACGTATAATGGTTACGTAAACGAACCCAATATTTCGTACTTGAATACCGCGCTTGTTAAAGGTGCTGATTTTGATTATACTAGCACCTGTACTGGCAACATAAATGCGGGGCTTGAAGATGCAGCGGAAATGTCGATAACCTTTCATAACTATTATAAGGGAAACCCAGTAAAAAATTTCACAATATTGAAAAAGGAAATCTCTGTTGAATGGACAACAGAGACGTTTATATACAATGGTAATTTTCAGGGTCATACAGTTGCTAGTTATTCAGGAAACATTTATGGTGAAGAAATCGAGTTTCTCTACGAACATGATACCAATATCGTAGTTGGCGAACATAGTATAACAGTAAAATTATCAGACACTCTTGTTAATTCAAATTATCAGCTAAATAACACCGCTAAAGATCACATTTACTCGATAGGATATGCCTCTATAACACTTGTTTGGGGTGTTGCTGATTTCACTTATGATGGGAATATTCACTATCCAATTGTAAGTGGGGTTGAAGGAAAAATCGGGGAAGAGAATATTACATTTACATATGCAGGAGACACTGAGTCAAAAAATGCAAGTGATATTAGCACATATTCTGTTACTGCAGTGTTAGATACAAGCAACGCAACAAACAGCAATTATATCATTACTGGAAGTGCTAGCAAGGATTTCAATATTTCTAAGCGGACAATTTCAGTGAGTTGGGATATGCAAGAATTAACATATAACAGTCAAATACAATATCCACAGATTAATGAAATTACGAATGCTGTACATAATGAAGAATTAATATTCGTCTATACAGGTGATGTGGATAAGAAAAACGCAACAGATGCAAACGTGTATTCAGTTACAGCAAATCTCAAAGATAATGCAACAAATGGCAATTATGAATTTTCAGAATCAACATGTTGGTTTAAAATTGCAAAGAAGGAACTGTCTATAATTTGGAGTGATGTCAAACTAGAATACAATGGATCGGCGCAACATCCGTTGATAACATCGTTGTCTGGCACTGTCAATTCTGAAAAAGTAACATTTCAATATATCGATTATAATAACAACATCAACGCTTCTCAAGAAGATGAATATGGTGTAACCTTGTCGTTTACTACCGATGATGTCAATGCTAACTATAAACTGCCGAGCAATGCGACCAAATATTATATGATCAATAAAAAGGCGATAACGATAAACTGGGATGCTCAAGTATTATATTATAATGGAATTGCGCAACATCCGATAGCAACTGTTGCGACTGGTTGCGTCAATGGCGAGGATATAACCTTTGTTTATTCTAATTACACCAGCAATATTAATGCAAATGTCGTTAACGGTTATCAAGTCAATATTGAATTAGATAGTGAAAATGAAACAAACAATAATTACCTATTTGCCGGTGAACAGCACTTGTATAGTATAAACCCAAACGAAATAACAATTGAATGGAACACAGACGCAATATATTATACAGGTGACCCACAGCATCCACTAGCTACCGTTAAAACTGGGAAAATATCTAATGATGCAATAACATTTACCTACTCGGGATATTCTAATAATATTAAAGCTAGTGATAGCAAATATTATGTTACCGCAAATCTAGCAAACACAGAAATCAATAAAAACTATGTACTGAGTGACGATGCATATCAGTATTGTATAGAAAAGAGACCCTTAACTGTGGTTTGGAGTGCTGAGGAATTCTATTACAACGGTGAAGTTCAACATCATACATTGACTGTTACTGAAGGCATACAAAAGAGTGAAGTCATTATATTTAGATATATATATGAAAGCAATATACATGCAGGTGAACATGCAGTTAAGGGAGTACTCCAAGATAATGCGGTTAACGCTAATTATGTAATGGTGGAGCAAATAGACTATTACGTGATTTATAAAAGTGAAATTGCAATTTTATGGTCTGATGATGTATTTTGTTATAATGGCAAACCTCAACATCCAACTGTTACAGTGATTAGTGGTCGCATAAATGAAGAAGAAATAACATTTGATTACTACAATTACATGAACAACGTAGTTGCCAAAACTGATTACAATGTTGATGTTAAACTATCTGATTCACAGATTAATACGAATTATAAATTTACTGGAGAAACAAAGAAATATTCGATAAACAAGAAACCGATAACGATAGAGTGGGCGGAAACAATACTATATTATAATGGCTCAGCGCAGCGCCCCGCTGTGAAAAATGTAAATGGTGTTTTAGATGGTGAAAACGCGACATTTGAATTCGGGTCGTATAGTGGCAATATAAACGCAAGTACTAACAATCAATATAGTGTTGAGATATTCTTGTTAGACACAGTAGCAAATTCAAACTATTCATTTGTCTCTCAAACTAAGAAATACGACATATCAAAAAAATCAATTTCAGTTAGTGCCGACAATGTTGATTTGTATTATAATGGACTGCCACAACATCCATTCGTTTTTGTGTCTGATGGTTTAGTAGACAACAGTACGCTTGAATTTGTTTATACGGATTACAGTGAAAATATCAATGCTAGTTTTTCAGATGATTATAGTGTTAGTGTGCATCTTACAGATGCGACAGCAAATGCAAATTATATGTATGATGGTGGAAGTTTTCAATATCAAATCAAGAAAAGACACATTTACGTTGAATGGAATGCAACCCATTTGTATTATAACGGACAACCACAACATCCTATTGTTAGCACTATTAATGGGAAATTGGATAATGAATTAGTTACGTTTATATATGCGGGATTTGAAGAGAATATTATTGCAAGCGAGGATAGCAAATATTCCGTATCATTGCATTT
>JAITLB010000032.1 GCA_031278175.1 Christensenellaceae bacterium | reverse complement strand
CAATTAGCCGATTGTGCTGTGACGCAAGAGAATGCATATTTTCAATATTTAACTGGTATGGGTAAAAGTTTCGAATATAATCAAGCGGCTAGACACAACTTCAATATTCTTTATGCGTCATTAGGAGATGAACTTAAAAGCAGGGTAGATTTGCTTGCAGAGACATATATTGACACGTTTAAACCACCAATTGATTTTTTCTTTGACCCTATAGAAAACAACTTTGCCGTCAGCGTATCACAATTAGAAAGTTATTTCAGATGTCCACATTTGCACTATTTGAGATATGGCGCGGACATTAAAGAACGTGAGACTGCCGATTTGAAATATGTAGATGTCGGCAATATCGTACATAAGAGCCTTGAATTGTATTTTAGCAGAACTATCGGCAGGTTACGTGACAGCACGCAAGAAGGAGTGCAATTTTTGGCGGCTACAGCGAAGTCTGCAGTCAAAGAAGCTATAGCAACAGGGTTAAAACGTGACGTGGAAGAAAATGTCGGCAAGGCTAATTTAATATATAGATTGGAATGTGAATGTTTAAAAGCGATTACAGAACTAACTAACAGTGTGCTGCGGTCTGTATTTGATCCTAAATATATTGAAACGAGTTTCGGATTTGGTCAAGTTTTCCCAGCCGTAAAAATTGAGATTAATGAACAAGTGTTTATGTTGCGCGGCAAGATCGACAGAATAGATACATATAATGATAAAACCGTTGTTATAGATTATAAAACGGGTAGCACATCGTCAGACCTTAAAGATGTTTATTGTGGCATAAAAATACAATTGTTTGCATATTTAAACGCAATCGCTACAGGTGGTGGAATTCCAGTTGCTGCATATTATATTCCGATTAGAGATTCATATGAAACGGAAAAAGACGCAAGCTATGGTGTTATAGGTCACGTTCTGAATTATCCTGAGATGTATGAAGATTTCGACAAACAAGCATATGATGAAGCTTGTCGGACAAAAGAAAAAACAAGCAGTCCGAATTGGCCTTTTAATGTAAGATACAAAAAAAAGGCTGGTATTGTTGAAGCGACAAGCAAAACCTCTATTTTAAGTGAAAGCATTTTTAATAAATTTATTGAGTACTCAATAGATGTCGCCCGAAATGGAATTGATGAAATATGCGATGGTTATTCTCAGTGTTCGCCTATATCGGGTGGAAGAGGGCATGCATGTGAAATGTGTGCATACATGCGAATTTGTGGCGCGGATGGCGAAAAGAATGCAAGAGTAAAACCTAAATTACCTCACTGCCTTAGCAACGCAGATCAGGATGAATCGGACAAGCAACCACAAGAGGTTATTGAAGGTTAAAAATGAACAAGTGTTCAGTATTTGGCAAAGAGCTGCACAAATATTTATTAAAATCTTAAAAATAATTAAATGTGCATTGTTTGCGACAAACAGACAAAGGAGAGTCTAAAATGGCATGGACAAATGAGCAAAATAGCGTTTTTGACGCGAGAAGTGAAAATATTCTTGTTAGTGCATCAGCGGGTTGTGGTAAAACCGCTGTAATGGTGGAGCGAATATTTCGCTATTTAGCAAATGGCGGTAGCATTAAAAGACTAGTTGTCATAACATTCACGCGTGCCGCTGCTGATGAAATGAAAGATAAACTCTCCGATGTTATATACTCAAAAATTCGCTCAGGACTAGTTGCTGATCCCATACATTTAGGTGAGCAAGCTAGAGCGATTGCTTATTCGTATATTGGAACAATAGATAAATTTTGTGCCGATATATACAGACGACATTTTGAAGATTTACCCGAAGGTGATCCATCGTTTACAATTATTGAAGAAAAAGAAGCCGATGCTCTTTTTAATGAGTCAGTAGATGAAGTAATAACTAGGAGACTGCAATTAGAGGAAAATATAGACGAAAGTTTGCAAAATTCCGATGCGCCTAGTTTTTTTGCGCTCTTAGACAGTTTATCCGCACATAGAACTAATGATGCATTCAAAGTGCTTATGAGGGATGTTTATGGATTCTTGTCGGTGCGACCTGACCCAACGGCATTCATTGAGAAAGTCAAAGAGGTAGCACTAGGCGACCCTGTCGTATCGCCAGCGGTGCTATACGCACTAGAGTATTTCAGAAAGCAAGCAGGAAAACTAATTGAGTTATACAACAATAAAATTATGCGGAGTTTAGATGATATACCAGATGCTAGAAATTTTCTTAAAAAGCAACTTGAAGTAGCCGATCATTGTCTTGAAATGATTAGACAAGTAGGGTTGGCTAACGATCTTGCAGGGATGATCAAACTTACTTCTTTTAAGTCTACATCTTGCCCAGCACTCAAAGACGCTAGTCTTGAGCAAGTCTATCTAGATTTTTTTGAAAAGCTTGAGATGTGGATTGCAAGAGTTGGAGACTTTATTAAAGGCTTAAAAGACACGTTTAAATTTGATGATGCAATTGATGCATATAGTGAAGCAGTTAATAGAGAAATTAGTGCTAATGCCAGTCATTCTCTAATACTAGATGTGGCATGGGATGTGCGCACTCTCTATGCCGAGAAGAAGAAAGAGAAGAACTATCTTGATTTTAATGACACAGAACGTTTTGCTTTGAATGTTTTGTCGGATGAAACAAGAGCCCAAAGCATGGCCGATGAAATAGATGCGGTATATATGGATGAATATCAAGATACCAATTATTTGCAAGATGCTGTAATATCTAAAATAGCGACAAATGGCGCGTTTATGGTAGGCGATGTAAAGCAGTCGATATATGGATTTAGGTATGCAGAACCAGAAATATTTTTAGAAAAAAAAGAATTATACGATAAAGACAAAAACGCGGGCAGCAGTTTGTTGTTAAATGGAAATTTTAGATCGTGCGCACCAGTATTAGATTTTGTGAATAAGATATTTGATCATGTTTTAACATATGATTTTGGTGGCATTGACTACGCAAAAGAGGCGCGTCTTAATGCTAACCTTGAAACAAGTGTGCCTGATGAGAGATTCCCTTCTGTCTCAACGCGGTTTTTTGTTAAAGAGGCACAAACCAATCGTGATTATCCTGATGTGTATAGCGTGCGTGACGATAGCGCAAAAGAAGATGTTGAACTGACGGAGGGAATGTATATAGCAGATCGCATATTGAAAGCGGTTGGCAGGATGAACATATTCGACAGAAAAAAGAAAGAGTATAGAAAACTTAGATACGATGATATTGCCATTATTGTCAGGAAGAGAGGTCCAGATGTTGTAAATATTGCCCGTGCTCTAAAAGATGCTGGCATACCATGCCGTACAGGCGGTTTAGCAGGTGATGATTTTGGTGATATAGATATAAAACTATTGATATCACTAATACAAGTAATAGACAATTATATGAACGATGTGCCTTTATATGCTGTAATGTCATCCTATCTTGGTGGTTTTACAAGAGAGGAGTTAGCTGAATTTAGAAGAGAAGCTAAGAAATCGAAAATGAGGTCAAGTACAGGTCGGGCTATCTTCTATTGGGAAGCTGTAGTGGGGTATAGCGCCATTAATGACTTGGGCCGCAAGCGGGATGCGTTTTTTGAATTTCTATCCAGGTTTAGAAAACTGTCGCAAGTGATATCTGCTGCACAATTGTTAGACGCAATATTGGCCGAAACGGGGTTTGATGGATATTTATTGTCGCGTGGTGTTGAGCGCATAGCGGCGGTGAATGCATTTATTTATAAAGTTAAGCAAACTGGGCGAGGTTGCGGGATTAGAGAATTTTTATCTGTATATGATCCTAATGGTGATGGAGGTACTAGTATAGATATCGATTTAAGTTCATCAGGCGAAGATTGCGTTTGTTTTTATACGGTGCATAGGAGCAAGGGCTTAGAGTTTCCGATGGTGTTTTTAGCTGCCTGTGATCAAAGTATTGATAAGACATCGCTACCGAAAAAGGATGTGTTGTTTGATGATAAATTGGGTATGGCCTTTAAGTGGCGAAATACACAGACGCGCCGAAAAGGCGAAACAATTTCGTTTAGGGCTATACGTCTCAAAAAGGAGATGTCTATAAAAGAAGAGCAAGCTAGATTACTATATGTCGCACTAACTCGCGCTGAATGTAGACTATGCGTGACAGGTATGGAACCTAAGGAAAGAGAGTTTGTAGAGGATTGTTCAACATTTGCCGAGCTTATTCGGTTTGCAGAGATGCAAGATAGTAAGATCATGTCGTATCGAGACACGGAAGATTTTGAAACAAATAGTGCTAAAGCGGAAAAGTCAGTAGTAGGTTTTATAAAAGAAAAAGTTGCACCGATACAAATACAATACCACTACCCTTATCAGGCTTCCGTACCGATTGCAAACAAATATAGCGTCAGTCTTATAAACAAAGAATACACTTTAGGCGACACTGCTGATATTGAGTATATACCAGGTATAGAGTCCTTAACTGCAGAAATGGGTACCGAATATCACAAGTACTTAGAAATATGCGACTTCAATGTTCGAACAAGTTATGAGATAGCTGAAGCTATTAAGTCATTTGCAAGTGACGGAAAATTAAGCAATCCTGAGCTAATTAATCCATCGCTATTAGAGCGTGTTCTAAATCATCAAATATTTGACACCGTGCGATGCGCTAGTAATAAGTTGTTAAGAGAGAGAAAATTTTTATTATACCTTCCTGCACGTGAGATATTGCAGTGCGAATCAGATGACAAAATATTAATACAAGGAGCTATTGATATGCTCGTTGTAGGTGAGCAAAAATTGTTGATAGACTTCAAGGTTTCGAACTTGCCACCAGAAAGGTTAAAGATCAAATACAGACGACAAGTTGAAATTTATGCCATTGCGGCTGAGAGGTTATTCAACATTAAGCCTGATAGCGTCATTATATTTGTAATTGGTAGCAACGGTGGATATCCAATTTATCTTGATTGACCATTGCCTCATAATTTGTGGATTTAATCGGGGGCTACGGACGCAGAGCATAAAATCAATTGGCGCTACTAAAAACAAAGACTAGTGAACATAACTTTAGGGAGTAAATATTGCAAATTTTGGTAGTAGCATCCAAGTATTACTAAACAATACATCGTTTTCTTTAATAAAATTGATAAATTTCGATATAACTCTTGCTTTTTGTCGTCCTAAACGTTATAATATTATCCACATACTCACCTTGTAAATACTTTTTTGGAGAGAGTCATGGAGAAACTTGCCCAGCTGATCACCGCGTGGCTAAAAACAGACATTGATTTTTTGAAATTTGGCGACAAATACGGTCCCGCTACTTATGTTGGTATAATAGGCATTGTTGCGATTTTTGTAACCTTTTTAATTTCTATGTCGGCTGGAAAGAAGTCGCGATGTGCTAAGTTGTCCTCACAATTTAGAGCCGTAACACGTAACATCGCGGGCGGTGATCCTGTAGATGAAGATGAAATAGTTGAGTTCAACAAAAACTTTGCTAGCTTGCCCGAGTCTGTTAAGCGTGGCTGGAGCGGGTTTTTATCAATACGAACGAAATACCCATCTGAGTACATTCTAGAAAAGGACATACTTGATGATCCCGAACAAGACTTAAACTCAAATAAATTTAAAACAGCTTTCTATGCTGTGTCCGCAATAGTAGCGGTGCTGTCAGGGCTTTTGATGTTCATAACACATAGATGTGATTTAAAGTCGGGACTGTCTGGTTTGTTATTTGGTATATTGGCGATTGCTGTTGCGGTTATCCCGAGTGTTCTCTTGTTCGTTTTCCTTAAAAAGCCGTTAGAGAATAAAATTGACAATCAGAAAAACATTTTATGTGCCGAGATTGGTTCTTTCTTGTTAGCGCTCGATAATCGTATAATATTATACCGACCAGAGCGTGACGAGTTTTCCTGGGAGAACATTGAAGAAATTGATGCCGCTATCGAGCGCATATTAGGTGGAAAACTTGGGTACTATGAAATTGACGATTCTCTGGCCGCAGAAAGTGATGAATTGGATTCAAAACTGGAATTCGTTCCGACCAAGCCAGTCAAGGATGATGAGATTGTTGAACCAGTTGATGCCGTCTTAGTGTACGAGGAATCGATAGTCCGTGTGCCCGAGAGTGAAGAAGTCTTAGCGGAAGTCGAGATTGAGGATGTAGAAGAAGAACCTGAAGTCGAAGATGTACTAGAAGAAATCAATTTCACTGAAGTAGAAGAACCAGTTGAAGTTATTGAAGAAGTCGAAGATATTAAAGAACCCGAACCTGAAGAAGTAAGTGTCATTGAGCAGATCAAACTAGAAGAAGGCGAGGAAGATATCTCTACAGATTTAGTTGAACTTGTGCAAGCTGTCGATGCTGCAGTGCAAGATCCGATAACGACTGTTTGGGATCTAGAGGAATTAACATTTATATTGTATGAAGCTCAGCAAAGTGGCATTTTCGAAAGGAAAGTTGAAAAACTTATATTTGATACTTGTTTTGAAATTGTAGCTGAGATTTACTTTAAAGCCATTGAATAATGTCATATTTGTAAATCTTTTGCAAATGACAGTAGTTAATGGAACATATTGAAATTTTTAAGGCTGGCAGTTTATGCCGAGTGCGTCTTGTGAACGTATGAAAAAACATAACAAATAGCAAGACAGTAGGTGTTGGATTAAATGGACACAGATCCTTTAAGTAAACAGAAAAATTTAATAGACCGTGTCGTTGGTATATCGTTTAATTAGCGATATGCTCTTTATACTTGCGTGATTTTCCAAGGATACGGTTTAGTATCCTTTTTTTGCGCCTAAAATTTTAGATGCTACAAGGTGCTTTCAAAGTTACATGCTTGCACATCAATCTGGAGTTTAGGCAATCTTAATTGTATATAAAATTAAAAACAAATTTGGGTTTGTATTAAAAGTATATAATTGGGTTTGACTCTGCGGTTAGAGCCAAACTAGATCTGTTTAATGCAAAAGCTAAGTTTGTGCAATTTAAGCGGCACATCTCATGTATTGTCGCAAAATCAGCGCACAAACAACAATACAATCAGGCAGGTATATTAACATGATACAAATATTCGCAACTGACACAGAGACAAACAGAGTTACTGAAATTGGAAGTGGTTCGGTAACTGGCATCGACCTTAAAGATAAATGGGTGCACTTGACTAATCCTACCGATCGGGAAATTGAACTCTTGATGCGCGCAACAGGCGCACCAGAGGATATGTTAAAGGCCGCACTAGACGATGAGGAAAGAGCGCGCACCGAATTTGATGATGGATTTATGCTCACATTGTTTGACATCCCCGTTATTGAAGAGGAGAGCACATATTTTTCATATAACACGATGCCACTAGGTCATATTGTCGGCAACGGTGCGCTTATAACTGTATGTTTAAAAGAAAATTCTATTATTCACACTTTTATGAACGGACGCGTTAAGAATTGCGATATATCTAATAAAGCACGTTTTCTCTTTCAGCTATTATATTCATCACATGTTAAATACCTTCAATATCTACGCCAAATTGACAAATCGAGTCAGCGCATACAGACAGAATTGCATAAATCAACAAAGAATAAAGAGTTAATACAGTTGTTGGATTTGGAAAACTCTCTAGTATATTTTTCTACATCGTTACGCGCAAACAATGTAATATTAGAGAAGCTTCCTAAAATAAATAAAGACATAAATGAAGATGACGCGGAACTGTTAGAAGATGCTCGCATTGAAAACAGACAGGCGCTAGATATGTGTAACATATATAGAGATATACTGTCGGGCACGATGGATGCATATGCGTCAGTTATTTCTAATAATCTTAATATCATCATGCGTGTTTTAACAAGTGTGACAGTTTTGATATCGGTTCCAACTCTCATTGCATCTTTTTGGGGAATGAATACTGGTGTTCCATTTGAAGGGAAACCTTGGGGGTTTTGGATAGTTATAGCATTTGCAACTGTAGTGACCGCAGTAAGTGGGTATTTTATGAAGAAAGGAAATCGCATAACACCTAAAAAGTGAGTATGTGATTTAATGTGTTGCAGTGTATAACCAACGACAGTCAATCCCTCTTTTGCGTTAGTGTCACATATTTTATTTGAGATAACTAATAATTTGTCTGCTAAGATTATAATTACTGGTCTTGAATTTTAAAAGAGTGTTTAGGCGCATTCAAATTACAACAAAGTTCAAGATTCACGTTTTGCTTAATTTATGCGTGTAGATGTGGCGCGTTTTGTAATTAAGTGGATCTAGTGGTTGTGGGTTAAGCACAAAGCATACATCAAATATTATTACCAGTAGCAAATATGAGCAAACGTTCATATTCTGTGCTAGTTTTTGGCAGTTAAGATTCTAAATTGATTGCGCGTTTCGTATTTTAAAGATTTTTTTGTTACGACTGTGTTGTGTTTTTAATGGATTTAAAAGGGCAGTCTTATAATTGTCTGATTTGACCAGCTTTTTAAAGTCGCATACTCGTTTTTCTAGATACCCTTATTTGTATGCAATTTAGACACATAGTGTATAGTTGCTGTATGTGCGCGGTAATGCGAGCCATCAATATATTTTCAGCGCGGATTGCATGTCTAACGCTTAAGAGTTTTAAATAGCTCTGGAAATCTGTGTACTTATTCTACGGTTAAACAAGAGACTTTTAAGGGGGGGGGCAGTATATTTTAGGCATAAAAGCACACAGTTGTCCTAATTTATGTAATCTTTAATAAATTGAGATAACAGGATCAAATTATACCATAAGTATGCGATCTGAAAATAGACTGACCGAGTGAATTTAGATAGTAGCACATTTATCCATTAATTTACCGAGCAGTGTATTGTGCTCACGAGACAGATTGAGGTTGATACAAATTAAAGAACAAGATAGCAATTTTTTCGTATAAGGATTTTAATATTTTGTTTTCAAAATCCTTTAGTTGTTTTTGCATCTTTTTATACGGAAATTGTTAATTAGCTTGATATATTTGCACGTAAAAATCTTTTGTATTGACAAATACCGACCTAATGTGTATAATTACATCATTGAGAAATTCGATTACAATGGAGGTATCGTTGTGAAAAAGAAAATATTGATAGTGTTGATGATTTTAACGCTATTATTCACTATACTGCTGATGGCTACAGCATGCAAAAAGCCTACACCAGATGATGGTGATAAAGAAAAGGACCCTGGTAAAAGTGAACTCCCTATACCTGGTGAGGAGACCGATTTTACAACTTTCGGTAACAACCTATTAGCAAGTATGGAAAACTTAATTATAAGCACTGTTAATCTTGAAGATAAGATGCACGGCAAAGCGCAGTTGTTTGTTGAATTAAATGGTGACAAGTTGATAGTAGATATTGAAGCGACTTTCGATGCTAAAGTTCCCGCAAATAATAAAGCGTACTTTAGTGTGTCGGTGCGAGAAAAAGATGCAACAGTAGCAAACCCATATTTTTCCATTTACACCCAAGACGATGTAATCTACATCGGTGAGGCGCTGACTCAAGTTGATTTTGAGTGGATGAAACTTAGTCAAGCAGCAGATTCCAAATTAATTAGTTACTATTTTGCTAAATTGCCAGGTTTATTGCCTAATGATTTAACTGGAGATAATGGTTTACTTAAACCTGGAAGTATAGCAACACCTGCGTTTGGAAATGCAACGGTTAATGATATGTTCCCACTTCTTATGAAACCAAATGTTCTTGTATCTGCTGAAGGTTATGATTCAACACAAAGTATTGATGGCACATATTATGCTAAGATTGATTTAGCTCGAGTATCTTCAATTTTAACTGTTCTCAAAAGTCTCGGGATTGAGGACCTCATAAACGGTCTTGGTGAAGATATCACAACGCTTCTAAATATGGTAGCACAAGTTGTATTCAATCAATCTCTAGATCAATTATTTGGTAAAGCTGAAGTGCCTACGGATCTCGTAGTACCAGAGGTGGTAATCTCTTATAAAGTTGAAGATACTAAATTGTCGGCAATAGACCTCAAGTATGAAAATTCAAAGTTTACATTCATGGGTAGCGATCCTATCGCTGTTAGTGTTGCATTTGGACTTAAAGATATCAAAACTGACGCTGATGTAACAACTTCATTTAAGCCTGCATCATTGACTCTTGCGTCTGTTAAAGAAACTTATATCAAGCTCAATGTCAATGTAGAACTTCCACAACTAGATGCTGGCACAACCCTAAACCTAGATGTATTCATCAATCCTGCTATTGGTTTCACATTAGAAGAGTCAGGAGACGACAAGTATCCTGTAGTCGATTTTTCTAACATAGAAGGATGGGCGCATGGAACTATAACTGTAGGCAAAGGAGATGCCCAAAAGACATATGACGTTTATGGTCAATATATCTATGACAAAGACTTGAAAACTGGGAAACTAGCTGTAGATCTAACTGGTTTAGCAGGATATGCTGGAATAACAGAACCCGAATACAGTCTAAAATATTATTATCTTGATATAGATATATTCGAAGCGATTTTTGGTGTAAGTAGCGATCCAACTAATAGAGCTGGAACTGTAGATGACCCCAAAAATTCAGAAGCTGGCAGCGACACAGAAACTCCAGATGCAAAAGACGAAGAAGTCAAACTTTCAGCTTTCGATAAACTAATCAAGATGTTCAAAGATGGTGGCAGTCTCGATATGATGACACTGCTCACAACAGCTCTAGATGTAGGCACTACGAATTTATTGCCAGCACTTGATAAAGTCGGTGAAAAGGTAGTGACTAATGAAACAGATGACACAGCGTCTCTAGCATTAGCAGATGTCCTAGATTTAATAGAAAAGGATGATACGTTCAAATTCTTGAGAGAGAGTACCTATTTTGGCGCAGATATAATGCGTTATGTAGCCGATCCTGTAGATATGATCTTAGATGCACTAAATAGTGGTGCGGAATCAGAAGACTTAATAATCAAAGGCGAAATTTATGCTGTACTTCAAGCGTTTACAGGTGCTGATTTTGGTCTAGAAGTTTCAGCTGATCTAAAAGATGAAGAAAAACTTAAAATAGGTGATGCTATCATTAATTCATTAGTCGCTAAATTTGGTGTACTGAGACCACAAACCTCTGCTGTCGGTGGTATAGGATTCACGTTTGCAGTACTAGCTGAGGTTGATTCTGAAAGCGCTGGAGTTGAGACACTCATAAAGGTATCGGTTTCAGTTGATGTCCTCGGTGGTGATTGGGATGCTCTTATGGAAGCGCATAACTATAAAGATATACAAAAAACTCTTGATAAAGAGGACGGTAAAAACTACGATTTAGCTCAAGAAGCTGCTAGAGCCGATATACTAGAGCTATTAGGAGACGTAATAGATGGAACCTTTGAAGTTATAGAAGCAGAAAAAGATACAACCCAAGACGAGTCTGGCGAAGAAGATTCTCAAGACGAAACAGGAGGACAATAATTTTATATATTAGTCTTTAAGTTTAATTAAGACTCCTCTGAGGTCCAATCCACTTATTGTGATTGGACCTCAGTGTTATTTTGGGTGTGTATCAATTTAGTAGCGCTTTAATCAAACCTGTATTTATGGGCTGCTATGCTTAAATGCTTGTTCAAATCTTTTGATAGGATAGAGAAAATCGGATTTATATATTACAGCTTTTATATAGTTGATTTGCTGGGTGTCTTAGAGTCAATAAATCAATGTCCCCCAGACATTTAGAGATGAGTTTTGCAATTTATTTAATAACATATTAATATTTTAAGGCTGGGCAAACAATATTTGCTTAATTAAAGTGTTGCTGTATTGTGTGCTCTGTAATAAGTGCCTAATTTAGCTTTGCATTTACTATGTATCCACTCGAGTATCCAAATTAACATTAAATTTTCATTTAATTTAAGGTTTTAATTTGGTATAGTATTAGTGCAAACAAATCTTTACTATTGACAAATAGGGCTTAAATGTATTATCATTTAGGGGTGTATATTTTCGCGCGCGTGCGCGCGTATTTAGATGCTACCATATAAGCGCGACATACATTCAAATGTGTGTTGAAGCTAATGGGATTCGTGTGAGGAATGTATAATGCAAGGACGAAATCCGAGATATTTTATCGCCTTATTTATATTACTAGCATTGCTGGTTTTTACACTTTGGGGTTGCTCTGACTATGTGTCGCCAGATGCTGATACAAGAATTGATACATCCTCACCTGCGAATATAGGACAACAATACCCTGCACAGAGTGAGACGCGTAAAAACGAAGTAGTTGATAGAGCTACTAACTCGATGGACGCATTGCTCGCGCATTTGGATTCTGATCTTACGGCTGATACTGGTTACTTTATGGGTGCTGATATTACGATTAATACTTCAGACACTAATCCAGCTGAGAGATCTGCTTTTGTGCTAAAACTACGTGCAAACTTGTATACATATCCATATGAGATAAAGGATGAAAACGGTAATGTTATATTAGGGGATGACGGTTTACCATTGACCGATCCTATTGCATTAGCGCGACATAACGAATTAATTAAGTATAATGATATTGTTTTAGAGTGGTTTGATGCGATGAGCAATCAAATGCTAATTG
This sequence comes from Christensenellaceae bacterium, assembly GCA_031278175.1. Lineage (GTDB taxonomy): Bacteria > Bacillota > Clostridia > Christensenellales > DTU072 > JAITLB01. The sequence continues at coordinate 6,825 of JAITLB010000032.1, read as the reverse complement.
GATTTTACTTTGATGGTATTAATCCAAATTCTGCTGATACAGGAAATCATTTATATTTAAATCTACTAGGCAGCAAACGTATATTTTTAGATTTTGGCGACTCTGTTTTATATCAACAAATAGTGCGTTTGATAACGCATTTCGATTTAAACACATTAGTGCAAGGTAGCGGCAATGAAGATGATCCTGAATATGTGAGCATGTTCAACACATTGATGAAAACTGCTATAACGGATAACTACAAAGAAGTGTTGAACGGCGATGTTACGTCATTATTTTTTAACCAAGTAGATCTATCAGCCTTAAGAAGTACATTAACAGAAGAAATTCAAGGCTTTTTTGCACCTTTTAAAGATAGATTTGATCCTTTAACAAACAAGTACTTAGGATTCAAGTTTAGTACATTGGGTTCAACCGTGTTTGAAACTATTGTAAGCGATATGCAGTTCTTGGTTAGCAAACCGCTAAAAGATCAAGACGAGATGCTAACCGAACTTGTCTTAGACGCGTATGGAAGTGCTGAAATTTCAAAGTCGGGCACAGTGCGCGAATCTGTTCCGTTTACAACGCGCATTGACATTAACTACTCGCTAAGAATATCAACGGACATAGTTATTGATAAAACGGATTATGTCGTTTATGAATATGGTGCATATGAATTTGTAGGTGATCTTTGGGTGCCTGCTATGCAACTTGAAATGGACGCTCTCATTCGCACCGATGTAAACGAATATGACCCTGACAAGAATTTGACAAATGCCACCAACCGTGTTTGGGCGGAGTTCTATGATCAAAGCAATCAAAATGTTTTGATAGGCATGTACTATAAAGACGAAAAAGTATATTTAAATATAAAAGAGCTTATGGACATGTATGGAGGCGGAATCCAACTACAGGATTTAGGATTTCCACTAGTCTATCGCGAGGGCATTGATTTGGCCTCGCTATTGTCTATGCTCTTTGATATAATAGATGAATACATTGTGATGATGGTAGATGGATTACTTAAGCCTAGTGATCCCGAAAGCGAGGACTCGTTTGCTATTATAACAGATGCAATTACAGATAACATGGTTTCTACGATGAAAGATCCGCTTGTCCCGTCATCTAGAAATACAATGAAGATAAAGGTAGATGTAAATTTAATTCGAATTATATTACGAGAAGTCTATGGCACTACATATACCAACGAGCTAATAATTAATCTTTTGCGTGAATTAATAGGTGTCGATCTATACGAGACTGCGTTGATATTAGGTATTGATGTTAATGTTTTGTTAGAGACATTATATATCGATGTTACCTACGATGTCGATGAGTACACGATTAAGATTGAAGTGAAGATGTATGAAGATGTAGAGCAAGCGGCTACAGAAGGCGAGGAGGGCAATCTAGTACTTAGGCTAAACCTCACGCCTACACATATTGGAGAAACGGTCGTTATAAGTTTTCCACAATTTGAAAACTATAAGCCGTTGCAACAAATCCAGACATACAGCGCGACAATAGAAGGACAAATAATTTTTGCGAAAAAAGACTCGGTCGATCTGTCAGATATTTTTGGGGCAGCGATAGGAGATCTAAGTGGTAAAAACACGCAATACATCTTACCTAATGAAGCTGGCATATATTTTACGCTTGTATATGACTTATACATACGAGATCAAATTTTGGCAAATGGGCGGTGGACACGCGCTGGCAGGAGTGCTATTAGTGTACAGATCTACATTTATGACCCTCTAGGGGGCCGGGTGGATCTGGCGCGAGTCTACGCAAATGATGTTGTCTTTGACAGTGCCGCGCCTACAGATGAATTCGGGTACATGTGGATTGAGCTGGTGTGTATAGAAGGCATGCCCAAAATGAAAGTGAGGGAAGATTTATTCCTAGAATCACTGTATCAAATATTAGGTGGAGAAGCAAATGATGCCGAAGGGGTAATTGTAAGCCCTACCACTATTATACAGGCTTTGATGGAGGATTCATGGCCCGTCTTTGAGCCCGAGGTAATACGTCTTACTACATCTAATCAAATGTTTAAAAATTTGTTTGGTGTTGATGAGTTAATAGCCGATATAACACTTCAAGTCGGATTCAAACAGCGTGTATACAATATAGATGAGCTAGAAAATGAGTTTGCAATGTATACTGTAGGAGAACTTACAGATATATCAGGCGAAACAATTTATGATGTCAAACTGCATGAGACCATTTCAGTTATGTTTGATTTTGGTACATATGTTGAATATAAAGACTTTATACTCGACTATGATGAAAAATCAATAAGTGTACCTGTCTCGGATTTTAGTTACTATCCAGCGACAAAAGGTCAGTTCATGGGTGCAATGCGTTCATACTTTGTGCTAGTTAGTAACACATCGCAAATTTTAGAGTTAGTAGTAGGACATCTAGATGAAGAGCCGATAGATGGTTCATTTGATAGTGAAATTAGAGCATATATAGGTCAAGGTGTAGAACGCACATATAAAACAGTCGATTACAACTTTTATGCATATTATGACAGAACGCTTAGATATTATGTGATGTCATCCGATGATTGGGGTTACAATGTAATTTTCGACGCCGCTAATAAAACTTACATCATTGATTTGGGCACTAATGTGCGCTACGATGAAGCTATACGCAGATTATCCGAGTATAATGCTGCGATGTATCCATTAGTTTTTGCCGATGCAAAAGCGATACTAGGTCGCCTAATGCCATCGGACACAACCCAAGACGTGCTCGATGCAATCGACCCAGCCGCAATTTATGCTGCCGCAGAATATTCTATATTCCCAAGGGTGTTTACTGACAAATCCTCAAATGAATACACGTATATTCTGGACTCTACGTTAAAGGGATATTATATAGTTGCTACGCAATTGCCGTCAAATCCCTTTGTTATATACGACTCGCTTAAAGATATTTACATAGCTGAAAGTGATGAAATAGCTTCCTTAATTGCTACAGTAATACCTAACCGCGAATATGAAAACCCAGATGATATAACGCAACCTATATCCGTACCGCCTACAATAATTCCACTAAAAACTACTTTCACTACCACTGTAGCGTTAGAGGTTATATGGAATTTACTAGAAGGTTATTATGTTATAGAGAAAATTAATGACGCAGCGATTGATTTTAGCGTAGTATATGATGCATCTGGATTGTATTATGTAAAAGATAGTGCCGATCAAGCTAAGGCTACCGATAAAGGACTAACAACGATTATTTTAGCGTCATTGAATTGGGACAATATCAAGGAATCTCAAACGCTGTGGAATGGTATTGAGAAAAATCAAAAAGAATACTTCAAAAAATTCGTTTTCTATGTACCTAACTGGGATACAATGACGATAGAAGGTGGTTTATTTTATGTCGAGGTCATTATTGGTAATGGAATGATGGCTACGTACAAAGAATTAATTACAATGCGCGTATTAAATCGTCAAGTTGATACAAATAAATATATTAGTGCTAACATATATAATGAGGATAGTCAAACTGCAGACATGAGTGTCAAAATAAGAGTTCCTGTAATAGATACCATTGAAATTGATCCTTACGTATATATCATAGCAAAAGGCGATTATTTAAACAACGTTAGAGCTTATAGTCTAGATGGTGGACCCGTGTTTGGTGAATGGGGACTCGATGATCCTGGTTTTGTTACATGGTATTTCAGCAAATTCGAAATTAATATAGAATTCACTGAAATATATGGCAATGCTAATGACACAACAGATATAGAAAATACACAATTTTACACGTGGGATTTTGAGTATCAAGATGGAGACGCGACATATTCAGAAGAGAATATAAGCAATCATAACGATGTTATAGTTTCAACATACATATTGATGGAATATCAAAAGCAGATTGTTGCTCTTGAGATTCAGATATTGCCACGCGTAATAGATTATATAATGTTCGATGGAGAAACAAAGACGGATACATACACTGTTGACGCACTTGATTCAGCGACATACATAATTCCTAATTATCCCACTATTTATTTTAAAGAAGGAGGTACTTTGAATTTTGGTGCGCTCGCAGACACACAAAAGAGTTCAATCCTCAAAGGTTATAAATTCTCAGATCAATTTTATGATGGAACAATGGGCGAGAAGGAAAGTATTAAATTTGTCGTGACAGACGATGACGCTGTAAAGAACTATACTATCGCAGATTATGTCATAACTTGGTCTAACCCTGTAGCCGATAATGTCTTTACTACAGGCAACAGCCACCCATTTTTAAATTCGACTTCGAACACGACAACGGCATTTTTAGATATACGTAGTCACGTTGCACCCGATCCTGCTGCCTCTTATACTCCACAATACGAAACTGGATTCCCTGATAACTGGTACCAAGTTCCAATTATCACTGTAACAGTCTTAGTTCCAGATAAAAAAGTAACAGTCATTGATTATACTGATTTTAAGGCACACAACGTAGTGTTTGCAGAAGGCATGACAGCGGGGCAATTTATTATTGACCCATACATGTATCCATGGAGCAAGTTGCCAGAGCAAACTATAATAAATTTTGACACGCAGACCGATGGTGTATATGATCCAAAAAGTTATCCGCTAGTCTGGAAAATAGTCGATAACCAGGGCGATATTGGAATAACTATAACGGATGACGGGTCTATAGAAGTTTCTGCTGGGGCCGTGCGTTGCGAGATTGAAACATCGGTCGGTGATGGAAACAACAAAATCACACTTAAAGCGTATATAGTTATTCTACCATCAACCATAAAAGCATATCAGCTTATCTACGGCGAAACACCACTCGCTGGCGATACTTCTACGAGTGATTCTATGGATCCAGCATCGAATGATAAGTACATTCAGCAAGTAGATACATTCTCAAGATTCAACACACCTACCAGCGTAAAATTCTATTTTGATGATGGAACTTATAGAGAGTACAAAGTAGTCTCTTACAGTATTGAGTTTGCAGATAATAATGCCGGTTGGAGCAAATATCCAGGATATTGGGGTTATCGGATTAACGGTGACAGTGCTAAATATGTATTAGGAATAAATATTGGACAGGGTGGAAATTTGCTGTTCGACTATGGTAGTGGTAACTCTAGCGCGCTATACGTTCCTTATTACGTAGTAGTAACAGACAGAAAAGCGGATCAAGACTCACAACCAGTAAAATCAATTACTCTTGAAAACTGGTCAGATAGCAACGGCGGACAATACCAGGTTTCTTTGAAAGAAAACGGTTCAGTGCTGAGCGCGGAACTAGTTATATCGGGAGTCGATTTTAGTGGGTATACTGCTGAAAATGCTCTGTATAATTATTTTATAGATTTACTCGGTCAAATTAAAGTTGAGCTAAACGATGCGACAATAAGCACACTGGGTTTTGAGAATACTTTGATCATAACAGATGCTTTAGATAAGTATTCATTATATGGCAGTGAGCAGTATTATAATATAGTCAGACAATTTGATGCTGAACTAATGAAAACGAGCGATGGGCTTAAATTTACAATATATTTGGGCCAAGGTCCAGGGGCATTCGATTGCAATGTAATAATTAAAAACTGTACTATTTATGACCAACTCACTAGTGGCAAAAACTTTGACTTAGTTGACACGGCACAGCAAGGCATATTGATTAGTCCATATGATATAGTAACCTCTGAACCGCTATACGGCGTGGATGATCCGTTCTCTTTTGACAGCATAGTTTTGAGTGTTGAATACGAAAATGCAGGTACTCAAAATATTGTAGCTCCTGATGTATGGTATGTGGATTCGGTAGATGGTATGGCGCTCAAGGTCGGCGATAGATTGGAAGAGATAAACTGGTCAGTTCTCTCGCAGGGTGGTGTAGCGGTGTTTACTGCATTATTGCCTGATGGTATTCGAGTAACCCGGAAAATTACGATTGTCGGTTTAGTTGTTGAGACATTTAGTGCTGAGGATGAATATTATCCTATAGCGCAATACAACACAGATGGTCATATTGGCGGGATAGTTTATGTTGATACCATTTATCATATTTGGGAGACAATATTCAATTTGTCCCAAGAAGATCTACCAAACCAAATTACGACCCAAGATGGTGTCACAATACAGGTCCCATTCTGGGAGATTAACGAGACCTTAATAAATGAAATCAAAGCTTTGTCATCTGATGAGATTGCAGGATATCAAATTGAGAGCAATAAGTATCAAATACTAGCGACCTCAAGAGTGCTGGGAACGGATATAACTTTATACATACAATTATTGCCATCTCAGTTGTCAACAATAGAGTATAGTGTTAGCGACAATAGCAATAGAGGTTACATAACACATCAAACTCAACAGACACATGTTGTTTATATCGATCCATACTTCAAGAGTGATTATGCGGGAATTTTGACAATGCCTGAAAGTGTAACACTGAACTTTGCTAGTGGCAAGACTTTTAAATTGGATAACCCTGTCTTTACGACTTTGAATGGACAATTAAATTCAATACCATATACTTACCAAGGTGTGAGTTATGATGGAAACGCAGTGCAAACATCGCTAGCGTTACCAGATGGAACGAATGTGGGTGTATTATTCCAATTTTATAACAACACGGTTGATTACATCATTATAGACAATGTAGAAATTAAGAATAATACTAGATTAATGATGGATCCGTATGCCACTAACCGTGATATTCCATTAAATGTTGTTGTCGTTTTTAAAGAAAAAAGCACTAATGTAGGCGATTATAATTATAACGTGTCGAATTGGAATCTCGTAAATGGATATCCTACATTTGAGCTTAAATACGACACCTACCAGCGACTTC
>JAITLB010000027.1 GCA_031278175.1 Christensenellaceae bacterium | reverse complement strand
GATGTTATTTGTTGCGCATTTCAGATCAAGTAGCGTCCAAGTACCGTCCAAGTAACATCCATGCTGGTGCAATAGGGATGCTGTTTGTTGCGTATTTCAGATCAAGTAGCGTCCAAGTACCGTCCAAGTAACATCCATGCTGGTGCAATAGGGATGCTGTTTGTTGCGTATTTCAGATTGTGAAAATCAGTTGATTTCAGCAACGAATATAATTTTTTCTTGCCCGCTGAGCCAGCCGATTCAGATGTTCGAGCACCATCATTGTGACTTGTACGTACCGCCCCAAGTGCCATCCATATACCACCAAGACTAATCAACTGTCGCGTTGCGATGTTATTTGTTGCCATTTCAGATAGCGAAAATCAGTTTGTTCAGCAGTTCTTGACCAGCGTCTGAATAGTATCATCAACGATCTCGCAGTCCAAAAAGCAATCCTTTTCATTTTACATCCATACTGCTTTTCATAATAAGAGGACTAAACATAATCAGAAATGTGTAAAGTTAACATCTCTTTTCTCTAGGATTGTATTTGGAAAACCAGTGTTGGTTATACATTCACGCGCAACTTGCTATAATGTTTTTCTTGTGTTTTTGCCTTGTTTATTATATAATACATCTGTCATTGATTTGCTCTATGATTGTAAGATTATATTAATTCTGTTTTTGGAGTCTTTTATGATGAATCCCATCAAAAGCATTAAAAAGTACTGGAAACACCCAGGTGAAGGTCGTTACTTGTCTATCAAAGAAATCTTATTCTTTGGGGCTGGTTGCCTCGGTGTAAACTTTATTATTACCACAGCTAACACACTAATAACATCTAATCAAATCCCAGAAATCTATGGAATAGATGTTATCCATGGCATAATTATTTTTATTATAGCCAGCTCTGCTGGAATATTCACTCAAACAGCTTTTGGTAAATTGCTACATAACACAAAGCCAAGTAAATTCGGCAAATATAAACGTTATTTATATTTGTTAGTGCCACTCGTTGGCGCTTTTGCGGTAGCGGCGACATGGTTACCACAAGATTTTACCGAAGAACAACGCGTTTTATTTGCCTATTTCACTAACATACCTACACTCGTTATACTTAACATATTATCGAATACGCTTAATATGATGCCAAGTGTTATTACACCAAATCAACAAGAACGTACAGATGTATGGTCGCCTGTCGGTATAATTATCAATTTAGCACCAACTCTATTCAACGTAATAAAAGGTCCCATCCGCGCACATTTCTTGTCACGGGGACAGGAATATATGACTTTTAGAGTAATGGGCATCGTTGGCATTGTCATCGGAACAGCGCTAACACTCATGCTAATTAAAGCACGTGAACGCGTATATGAAACTAAAACAAATAAAGAAAAGGTCAAATTACTTGAAGGTCTAAAGTCGGTTGTTAAAAATCGCCCTTTAATGATTTTAACACTTGCGCTTATGCTCGGGTCGTTGCGCGCTTGTGTCGATATTCATTCTGAACTAATTGGACGATTGCGTTATGGTAAAACATTTGAGGAGGGAATGCAAACATTTTCAATGCTTACCTTGGTTGTCGGTTTTGCCGCAACACCTAATATGGTATTGCTACCCATATTAACGCGCAAATTTAATAATAGAACTATTTTATTGGGTTGGCAAATATTAAACACGACCGCTTTCCTAACTTTAGCGATTATAGGATATTCTAACATCCCTACCGGCACTACAAGTGCGATTGTTATAACAATTATTCGATTCTTTGCATTGTTCAACGCGGTAGGAAGCCTTTTACCTCTAATGTTATCGGAAATATATGATTACCAGCAATGGAAAACTGGCAAGCGTCTTGAAGGATTTATTCAGACATTTTCATATGCTGCTGTTCTAATGGTAACACAACTAGCATTCTTGATTCCAGTTCTCATCCAAAGACAACTCGGTTTCAATCCAAACAATTATTTCGATAAACAAATTCACGAAGTGTCTTCAGCTACATTAAAGACTGCAACAGATTATTTTGATATCGCCCAATGGATATCGGTAGTTTCTGGAATTCTTTTTATAATAGTTATCCTATTCTATAACCTAGATAAGAAAAAATACGCGGAAATAGTGTCAGAACTTAAGAGTAAGAATATTAACAAGCTCGATGACACAAATCCCAGCGAGACAAATGAAGGAGAACCTCTCACACCTATTCCACAGGAGTAGTTTTTTATAAAATTAGAATTTTTATCACTTGCTGGTAGCAACAGGCATAATGGTTTTCTTGTGCATCACGTGCCTGTTGCTACTGCCAGGCTAGCAAATTTTAAAATCTCAACTGTTGGATACTCAATGTGCTCTGCAACCATTTGCTCTCTGTTGCAGAATACAGATGCTCTTTTGAAAAATAAAGCTTAGCGTGTTAAGCATTGCATTTAAAACCCTGAAAGACCTGTTGTCTGACTATGGAAATAGTTATGCCATCGCGCACTAATGAGGCATTTTAATATGCTTAGTGTTATGATAATAAAGTGTATTGATTCGCGCCATAAAACTACTCACAAGCCCAAAAACGCGAACTATTTTTGCATTGCGCACCGATAATAACAAACTTTCTTAACAACAAATATCAAAATTGGAATTTATTGTTTTTAATTCAACTAATGCCCCTCTTTTTTGCATTTTTGCTTAACACATGCCTGGATTGAAAACAAATTGATATTAATAAGGCAACTGGTAAAATTAAGATATGCGAGTATAAAAAGATTTTCAAAAAGCATTTGATAATAGCCGATCCAAATATTACCTTTTCTATAAATGGCACACTTCCTTTAATCACCTTTTGTGTGTCTTTGTATACAATCACTCTTTCATAATTCCTCTAACGCGCGACAGTGGCAAAACACAATGAAAAAATATTACGGTCTGTAACACTTGCAATTTTAAGACAACGTAATCACTTTGCATAGAAGAGCAAAGCTAACACTACTGCGATCTGTCCTTATTTTTATGCTAATAAAGTTTCTCTCGCGTGTGTCATTTAATAAGATAGTAGTTAAAACAAATCCAATTCAGTTTAAAGTCTGCTAGCGATTGTAAAATTTAATTGTCATTATTTTGTGCGCTAATTTGAAAATAGTAGCAACAGATGCAAAGTGTAATATTACCCCGACAAAAGTAGTATATGGTGAAAATCAAGTAGTTTTTTACATAACCTAAACAAAAATACGCATAAAAACATATTGCATCTTGACAAATTTAATATTTGTGATAAACTATATATGTTTTACAGAATACATTACGCAAGTATGTCATCTTACAAATCTTTAGCACATTACTCAGCTTTACTAATTGAGCAATTTTCTAAAGACAACTGTTTGCGTATTGACATATAGAGTATATTTTCCCAGAATTGCGGGGACTGTTTTGACATCACACCGTTAACTCGGCATAGCACTTTTTAACAATTATCTCTAAATGTAGGGTGAGCTACACCCTAACACGTCTAACAGACGGAACGCTTACTGACACAATATTAAGACCATCCTAAATCTTGCTATGATGGCATTGTGGAAGATGTGAGAATTCGGTATGCCTTAGGTCTGAACCTATTACATACTTGATATAGCAGAAGAGAGGGTAAATGGCTTCGCTAAAACAAGAATATGATGTTGTTGTTATCGGCGCGGGCACAGCAGGTTGTTATTTTGCACATGAAATGGCAACCAATGGGTATAGTGTTTGCGTCATTGATGGATCACCTATAGAAGATATGGGTAAGAAATTGTATCTTTTTCACACCGACAAAGAACGTTTCGACAGTTATGGAGTACCAGAACCAAAACCTGGTGACGAAGATTACATCGGTCTTTTCGAATATGGCATAACTAAGTCAGCTTTTGACAAATATCCCAAACGAGCTGATTATCCGTTTACAGTTGCACTATTACCGCCATTTTTAAAGCGCATGCGTGTTTGGGCTGAATCGGGTGGTGCTGAATTCCATTTTGCGACTCCTTTCGAGAATTTAATTTATTCTGATGACGGAAAAATCGAAGGTGTTGAAGTAAAATTAAATGACGAAATCTTTAAAATAAAATCGCGCCTTGTCGTAGATTGCTCTGGAATTCCATCAGTAGCTCGTCGCAAACTTAAGAAAGGCAAAATTGAGACTTTTGAAATTGGGCCTCGCGACAAGTTCTATGTCATATTGCGATATGCAAAAATAAAGGATCCTAAAGATTATGTCAAGCTCGCAACTGGATGGGCATATTACAAATCCTGGATAGGTCCAGCACCAACACCTGATACCGCTATAATAGGTATAGGTGCTAATTTGTCGTTTGAATATGCTGAAAAGTGTTTCCAACGTTTTAGTAGTGCTATAAAACTGCCCGAGTATGAAGTTGAGCGCATTGAAAAAGGTTCGACACCTTATCGCAGAGCACCATACTCTCTAGTCTCAGATGGTTTTATTTGCTTAGGTGATGCAGCTTGCATGACAAAGCCATATAGCGGAGAAGGTATTACTTCAGGATGGGTAGGCTGTCGTATCGCTGCCGAAATCGCTAGTGAAGTCATGAAAAACGGTGCGTATCCAACAGAAGAAAAATTGTGGGCTGTTAATCACAAATATAATACCACACAGGCAGCAGATTTTGCTTATTTAATGGCAACTCTTATCAATGCTATTGAATGCACACCAGAAGAAAACGACTACGAATTCAAAAAGGATATCGTATTCTCTTCAAAGGCAATGAGCCGCATGAATCGCAAATTCAATGCAGACATGCCATTTAGTGAAGTCCTCCAATTAGTAGGGCGCGTTGTTGTCGGAATATTTAGTGGCAATATCAGCATGAAAACTGTAAAGCAACTACTTAAAGGAATTTCGTATGCTGGAAAGCTTAAAAGCCATTACAAGAAGTTCCCTAAAACTGTAGCTGGATATGAAAAATGGAAAGCAAAGGCCGATGCTCTTTGGATCCAAACTGGATCGATGGCCGATGTCGTTGAACGCATGGAGAGCAAAAATACAATCAAATAAGAGTTTTGTTCTTATTTTGCTACAACAAGCAATTTTTCGTCCGCTTTTTAAGTCTAGTCCTCTCGCAGCTCATATCTCACTATCGATATGAGCTGCGATATACTGGGTTTTCCCGTATGTTTTGTTCCTAATTCTTGCAAACTAAAGAAAGCACTCTTTTTAAAGAATAATTATACTTATGGAATCTGTAGAAACTAAAACTCCCGTTGCTGGCGATCGCATAAGCATGTCCGAAAAAGTCAACTATGCTTTTGGCGATCTGGGTTGCATTTGCGTGTTTGGCTTAGTCGGTACGCTACTTCAAAAATTTTATACCGATGTTTTATATATTAACGCATCAGCTATTACTATTATGTTTTTAGTTGCTCGACTGTGGGATGGTATAAACGATCCTATCTGGGGGCGTTTCATCGACTCCCGTGGAACAAATAAAACATCTTTAGGCAGGTATAGAATATGGGTTAGGCGCATGACTATCCCGCTTGCTATTTCTGCCGTTCTCATGTTTCTAAAAATTCCTGGGCTTACACCAGGCGGATATTTAGTCATCGCTTATGTCACTTACATTGCTTTTGGAATGCTGTACACAACAGTTAATATTGCGTACGGCTCTCTATCTTCAGTTATCACAGCAAATGAAATGGAACGGTCTACACTCTCCATATTTAGGTCAATAGGCTCAGGTATCGGGGGACTGCCCGCTATGCTCATTGCAAGTTTATGTTATGATACTATAATACTATCCGATGGCACTAAAAAGGAACAAATGTCCTATGAAAAATTAATTATTGGAGTAAGCATTGCAGCCGTCTTGTGTATCGTCTTTTTGCTACTTTGTTATAAAAACACTACGGAGCGCATTGAAGCAACACCAAGACCTAAAGCAAAGAAAGGTGAAACCTCTAAAATTGTTTTAAGTTATCTCAAATCCCGTCCTTTTTTCTCTCTTTGTTTAGCTTCAGCTTTCTTGGTCGCAGCTCAACTATTTGTTCAGACATATTATAGTTACATTTTTGATCACTATTTCAATATGCCACAACTATATTCATTGGTTGCTGTGTGTACGTACTTACCTGTAGTTGTCTTGATGTTTTTTACTAACAAATTAATTAGAGTAATGGGCAAAAAGTCATTATGCGCCTTGGGGTTGTTGCTTGCAGCAGTATGCAACTTCATATTATTCTTTTTACAAACTTCAAATGTTGTTGTATTCCTTGTCATGTGCTTTCTTAGTGGCATTGGCTCAACTTTCTTTGTTCTTGAAATTTGGGCTATGGTTAATGATGTCATCGATTATCAAGACGTTAAGACGGGCAACCGAGAAGAAGCAACTACTTACGCGTTTTTCTCATTCACTCGCAAAATGGGACATACCATTGCTGGAGTGCTGTCAACACAGGCACTAGAAATTATCGGATATCAGGTCGGTGCAAACATCGTTCAATCAAACACTACTATTAAAGCAATGTACAACATAGGCGCTCTTATTCCTGCTCTTTTATTTCTAGCAGGTGGTCTAACTTTATGGTTTCTTTATCCACTTAGTCTGTCAAAAATACGGTTATTACAACAACAAAAGGCCGAACTTTTTGAAAGTCGCAAACTTTCGCGTTGCGACTGACAAAAAAGTTGGAATTTTTCTAGTAAACATTTTATTTGTTAGTTAAAACTTCCTTAGCTGCTGACATTATATCTATAGCATTCAAGCTAAATGCTGTCTTTAAGTATGCTTGTTTCCCTACTTCCCCAAATTTTTCCTTAACACCTACACAACGCAATGGCACAGGATAATTTTCTACAATTACTTCTGATACAGCACTACGCAATCCACCACACACGTTATGGTTTTCTGCTGTTACTGCGGCTTTTGTCTTTTTTAAAGACTTAATAATTGTTTCTGTGTCAAGTGGCTTTATTATTGGTGATGCTATAACCTCTGCTGAAATATTTATAGCTTCAAGCATCTTAGCGGCTTCTAGTGACTCTGCAACCATTATACCACTGGCTATAATTGTCACATCGCTACCTTCTCTAATCACTTTAGCCTTAAACAAGTTGAATGTCTCATCTTTGTTTTCGTCATAGACAGATGGTGGAACTTTTCTATACATCCTAACATAAACAGGTCCAACATGTGCCAATATTTGTGGTAGTATCTTTTTAAATTCAACATTGTCAGTCGGCTCGTATATAAGAATATCTGGAATGCTTCTCAATACACCTATATCTTCAAACGGCATATGTGTGCCACCGTTAAGTTCTGCTGTTATTCCTGGATCAGAACCTATTATTTTAACGTTCTGTTTTGCATAGCAAATCGAAATCATTATTTGGTCGCAAATTCGACGCGTGACAAACGGACCAAATGAATGAATAAAAGGTATAAACCCATAAGCCGCTAATCCTGCTGCAACTGATGCCATGTTTTGTTCGGCAATTCCAGTATTTATAACGCGATCTGGAAACTCTTTTTGTAATGCTATCATGCCAGAACATTTTGCTAAATCAGCTTCTAGCGCAACTACTTTATCGCCAGATTTAATTTGTTCTCTTATAAAATCTACATAAATATCACGCATTAACATGTCTTTAAGCATTTGATATTTCACCCATACCTCAACTAGTTTTATGAGGCCCTATTTTTTGATTTTTCCTTCGCTAGATCTATAACAGTCTTAACAAGTTTACATTCGCATATTTTAGTCGCTGATCTTTAAGACTTCCTCTCTAATACTATTCTAGCACATAGCATTAAAGATACATTATTACGATTAGTGATAGAAGTTTTAAATGATTGCTTGTGCCAATATTTCTTTTTTGGCAAGCTCACATTGCTCGGCTGATAGTGGCATGCTATGGCAACCCACTTTCGCGCCCTCTACAAAACTTATGCCCTTTCCTTTGATTGTGTTTAATATAATCATTATCGGTTTGGCTGTTGATTTTTTTGCGCGGGAAATTGTCGCATCTATTGCATCAACATCGTGTCCATCTATTGAGAATACCCTAAATCCAAAAGCTGACCATTTTTTGTCGAGTGGTGCTATGTCATTAATTTCTTCAATTGTTCCATCTATTTGCATATGATTATAATCAGTGAATACTATAAGATTATCAAGTTTCTTATGGGCTGCTAGCATAGCAGCTTCCCATATTTGACCTTCCTGGCTTTCGCCGTCTCCTACTATGGCATAAATATATGATCCATCGTTTCTAATTTTTGAACCTATAGCCATCCCTACTGCACAACTTAATCCCTGGCCCAATGAACCAGTTGTCATATCGACACCAATTGTCTTGTTCATGTCACAATGACTTGGCAATTTGGTGCCACCTTTGTTTAGTGTTTTTAGTTCAGCTTTATCAAAATAACCCTTTGCAGCAAGAGCAGAGTAAATAGCTGGGCCTGCGTGGCCTTTGCTACAAACCAACCTATCGCGCCCATCTAACTGTGGATCGCTGGGGTTTATACGCATGTGTTTGCCGTATAGCACTGCCAGCACATCGGCAATCGAGAGACAACCGCCGATATGTCCTACGCCTATGCTACCTATACAATCAACAATATTAACGCGGATTTCTTGCGCTAACTTTTTCAGCTGTTGCGTTGTGCGTGTTGATTCATTTTTCTTTTTTTCATTCATCGTCATATTATATCTACCTTCTATAATTAGTTTTTTGCGTTACTATTTAATTTAACTGCTCTTTACTACCTCTAATACAATTTGTTCTAACTCGGTATTAGAAAATAAGGAACTTGCCTATTTGAACAATATTGGATCCGCTGGCCTTGTCGGTAATTTCGGCAATTGCCAATTTGAATACGTTAAAGCAATAGAAAATGATGTCATTATATCTGTTATTTTAATATTTGTAGCTTCTGCATCAAAGTGCTCTAATGTTATTACAATATGTGCGACCAGTATTCCTAAATCTATTTTGTTAAGTTTCTTTTTAAGCAAAAATTTAAGTGCGCCTCTTCCAACATAATTTATGTTGATTTGTCTTGATGCTTCATCGTCAACAAATTTTATTCTCCATGGTTGCGAATTCACTGCTGACGGAGCTAACCTAGCCGCAGCCGCTACATCGTTAGCGTTATCACTAATAGTAGCAAGCGGCAACCTGTGAAATTCATCAAGCTCTTTCCTTAAAGGAACTGTAGTCCTGCCAAACGCTAGCATTATGCAGAACGGAAGTCCTTTCTGATCCTTTTCTGTGCTTGGTTTTGTGTTTCCTAACCAACAACTTCCCCAACCCTTGCTTTGTATAAACAAGTCGACATGTTGTAATATATACCCAACATTAATATATGCCGATGTGTTGGCTTCGCAATATGCTAGTATATAATGAGGAGCTTTGCCAGACACTACTTCTTCATCTACAAGTCTAAACTCCGTCTTTTTATTTATCAATGGCTTGATGCTATCCAGATAAGCGATTACCTCATCTATTTCTTCTTTGCCCAATGGTTCAGTCTCGAATTTTCTCACCGATCGCCTTTTGAATATTGTGCTATACAAATCAATCATGTACGGTCTCCTGTGCAATACATATAAATTGCTTAGTATTTGTTTTTCATGCTATCTACGCGCACACAAGCACTAATAAAAGCATTTATTTATGCTATACGTCTTTTGTGCTAGTCAATCGAAGCAAACGCTTGCTGAACAGCAGTAAAAGATGGTTTCTTTTCTTCATCTTTAGTAACTAAACCCCAACGCGTCTCTATAGGGCAATCATCAAATCCGCATACGTAACAAGTAGCTTCATCTCGCCAGCTATATACAAATGTACCCAAAACAAATGGATATGAAGCTAATCGAGGGATTATGTATGAGAAAAATGCAGCTTGACCTTCGGGGGTGTGTGGATAATCCTTTAATACAACACCCGCAGGCAATTCTCTATAAAAATGTCCTTTGATCGTATCGCTGAAGATATATGCACCTGGATCGCTTCCGCCACCTCTTCTAATGTCGTTTTGAAAGTTTTCTGGCAACTTCTTTATGAATTCCTCAACATCGGCTTTAGCTTCCGCTTCTGAATTGTATCCGTACTCTTGCAAAATAGCAAGTTTTTCAGCTTCAGTTTTAGGTTCACCATCACCAATATACCCAAATTCACATATGATTACTGGAAGTCCTGTAAAACTATACAAGAATTGAGGGATTAAGTCAAATATTATTATGTTGTTCATTAGAGGAACACCACCACCGTCAAAACATCCTGCGTAAATATCGACTCCGACATAATCACAATACTTATGATATTTTCGCATCGCACTATGATGATCTGCTTGTGGTCCTGCTGAATTGTATCCAACGACTATATCGCCTTTTAATGGGGCCATGGCTTCTAACTGAATACCCATAAACCACACAATTTGATCGACCGATTCTAGAGGATACATAAAGCGCGCTACGCCCAGCTCGTTTGATATCTGCACACCACCAATTATATCTTTTAAGTCAGTGATTAAGAACTCTGCTACAGCTTTTATTTTCGCTTCATTTTCTTTGTTTCGTGGATCAATTCCATATTCCAAAAAGTCATCTGGATAGGGGGTTACCATAAATATTCTTATCCCGTTATCGTTGTAACCTTTCATTTCTTCTTTCCATTCTAGGTAGCGCTGTCTAACCTCACCTGTTGTTTCAAATGGGAAAGGCACATCAGCGCGATCCCACTCAATACCCGCTTCCTTTATTAACTCGTAATTTTTAGACGGATGACATATACCTTTAATAAAGCCACCAGTCTTTGCTTCAGCCGCTTTCACAGCATCGTTTGTTTTAGACTTAAATTGATATGTTAACAAAGAGAACGGAACATATTGCAATGTAGACCACAACTGACCACGTATCATCGGATCCATATCTTTTGTCATTAGATGCAAAGTCAGCAACCCTGCGCCAAATAATATCGCAATGATTAAAAGAATTACTATGAGAATTTTGAACAGGCGATGCCTTTTCCGTCCTTTAGTTCTTAACATTTGAAGATAACTCCGTGCATATATTTTTTGATAACCACTCTGCAAAACAGTGTTAAGCAACTGTTACCTTATATCGACATACTAATTATACGTATATGACTCGAATATGTCAATATTTGAGATAAATAGTGGCATAATAATAACTCGTTTAGTTGTAAAAAATTGCATTTGGATATATAATTATGCTAACAAACACACATAAATCATAAACACAAACATAAAACAAATGTTAAATTTACAATTGTGACAGTATTGCTAGCTTGCTAGTAATAAGAACAAGTTAGAGAGGTATATATGAAAATTGATTCCCTTTGTGTACACGGTACCGAGTTTGCCGAACACACTGGTGCAGTAAGCGTGCCTATTTACCAAAGCGTAACTTTCAAACACCCCGCACTCGGATTGAGCACTGGCTTTGATTACTCGCGGATGCAAAATCCTACTCGCTTAGCCTTAGAACAAACTATCGCCACTTTAGAATGTGGAATCGAGGGCTTTGCCTATTCGTCAGGTATGGCGGCTATCGCTAATGTTCTCGAGCTGTTTTCTCCAGGTTCACATATAATTGCATCAACTGATCTATACGGTGGCATTATCCGTTATTTCCGTAGCATTTCAGAAAAAAACGGACTTTCTTTTAGCTTCGTTAATACTGGAGATTTGATGGCATTATCTAACGCTATAAAATCAAATACTGTCGCTCTTTTTGTTGAGACACCCACAAACCCAATGATGGATGTAACTGATATCGAGGCAGCTTCTAAAATTGCAAAGAGACATAATATTCTTTTAATTGTGGACAACACATTTTTATCGCCCTACTTTCAGCGACCACTTACTCTTGGCGCGGACATTGTCGTACACAGCGGTTCAAAATACTTGGCAGGACACAATGATACACTTGCTGGTCTTGCCGTAGCAGGCGACACATCAATATGTGAGCGCCTACGGTTTGTTTATAAGACAGTCGGGAGTTGTCTTTCACCTTTCGACTCTTGGTTGGTCTTGCGTGGCATTAAAACTCTAGGCCTTAGAATGTCTAGGCAACAAGCAAACGCAATGGCTATAGCTGAATTCTTGTCAACACACAAGCGTGTTAAAAAAATATATTATGCTGGGTTATCATCACATCCTGGTTACAACGTAATGAAAAAACAGACTTCGGGATTCGGCTCAATGATTTCATTTGAA
Source organism: Christensenellaceae bacterium (assembly GCA_031278175.1). Taxonomy (GTDB): domain Bacteria; phylum Bacillota; class Clostridia; order Christensenellales; family DTU072; genus JAITLB01. Next base: position 2,529 of record JAITLB010000027.1, on the reverse strand, counting down.
GTAGACACAGCAGATACTGCAATAAATTCGTTAAGCAGATTGAGAATCATAGCTTTTGCTGAAAGTCTCGGTGGTGTTGAATCTCTGATGACTTATCCCACAATTCAAACTCATGGAGATGTCCCCGAGACCGAGAAAAACTTGCGCGGCATTAATGACCGACTTTTAAGATTATCGGTTGGGATAGAAGATGTAACCGACTTGATAGATGATTTAAATAATGCATTACAATAAATGGAAAACAAAAGATGAACTACGATTTTGACAACCTTATAAATAGAGAGAATACTGGTTCTTTAAAGTACGATTATTTTAAAGAACGTGGAAAGCCCGCTGGTCTGATTCCTATGTGGGTAGCGGATATGGACTTTAAAACAGCTCCGTGTATAATAGACGCACTTAAAAATGTGGCAGACCATGGCATATTTGGTTATAGTGAACCTGACAAAAATTATTTCCCTGCGATGAGAGATTGGTTTCTCAAGCACTACAATTTTCAGATCTCACAAGAGTGGCATGTCCAAACTCCTGGTGTGGTGTTTGCCCTTGCTCATGCTGTTCGTGCATTTACTAACATCGGTGACTCCATAATAATCCAACCGCCAGTTTATTATCCATTTAGTGAAGTCATACTAGATAATGACAGAGTTTTAATAGAAAGTCCCCTTGTGCGCAGCGGTGACACATACGTTATTGACTTTGATGCATTTGAAAAGAAAATAATCGATAACAAAGTAGTAATGTTTATTTTATGTAGTCCCCATAACCCTGTTGGTCGCGTTTGGACGCATGATGAATTGACAAAACTCGGCAATATTTGTTTAAGGCACGGTGTTATCGTAATATCGGATGAAATACATGCTGATTTCGTGTATTCGGGATATAAACATTATGTTTTCGGGTCACTGCATGAAGATGTTAATCAAATTTCAATGATCTGTACATCGCGTGGCAAATCTTTTAATCAAGCTGGGTTGCAAGTGTCAGATATTTTTATTGCTAATCCTAGTATGCGTAAAAAACTTCTTGTTGAAATCAACAAAAGCGGTTACAGTCAAAGAAATACTTTCGGATTAATAGGTGCAAAAGTAGCTTATGAGCATGGTGCTGATTGGCTCAAGTCACTACTAAAATATTTAGAATGCAATCGGGATCTTATTGTTGATTTCTTGAGCAAAAACTTTCCTGAGATACGTGTAGCGCGATGCGAAGGCACCTATCTGGCATGGCTTGATTTTTCAAATCTCGGCATCCCGCGTGACGAGTTACTAACACTTATCACTAACCACGCAAAGCTATGGCTTGATGATGGATTGATTTTTGGTAAAGAAGGGATTATGCATCAGCGCATGAATTTTGGTTGTCCGCGAGCCACGCTTAAAAGAGCACTAGATCAGCTTATGCTTTTAAAACCTTTTGTTCGGTCTTAATTTGAAATGTAGTTGTCTTTTGTTTGCAATTTAATAAACGGGGGCGCGTCCTAAAACCAACCCTCTGCTGCTAGTTTTCTATGAATCTCTTTCAGCTTTTTAGTGCATTCTTTATAATTAGGTATTACCCGCTCAACAATCGCCCAAAAGCGCGATGAATGATTGGGTTCTAAGCAATGCGCCAATTCATGAACTACTACATAATCGATTAATGCATCATCTGCCATCATTATATACCACGAAAAACTTAGTGTTTTATTAGTCGTGCAACTTCCCCATCTCTTTGTAGCCGATGAAATCGAGTGTTTTAAAAACGTTGTTCCAACTATAGGCGCAAATTTCACCAGCTTTTCGCCGATGATCCTTTTAGCTTCCTTCTTATATGTGTCCATAATTGCTTGCTTTATCTCATTAGAACTTAATCCGTCTCTGACAATTATCATTTGCGTCTTCGAATGTACATCCTCGGACTTGTTGCTGGTAATGCGAAGCAAATGCCCGCGATAGAGTATATAGTCTCCAAAGTTAAGAGATAATTCACCATCCACTTTTTCGCTACTTGTTTGGAGTCTGTTCTTAATCCATCTTTTATGCTTTTCAACAAATTCATCGATTTGTTGGTTTTCTGAATAGTGCGGCGCTCGCACTTCTATTATACCTTTAACAATTCTCAATTCAATTCTATCACTCTTGCTCGTGCGTATAATTTGATATGCAATTCCGCTTTTTGTTGTAGCTTGTATCACTTTTGCGTTTTTATCTTCTTTTGTTACTCTAAACGGTTTTGGCAACTTATGCGCATTGGTAATTAAATATTGTTCAATAGCATTTTGAGTCATCTCTTCGGGCACAAACAAAAGAAGGTATCTACCATCTGCGTATGCAGAAACTTTATCCTCCTCTGTTCGCACTGTTTTAAACAAAATATCGCTACCCCCTAAACGAATTTTTGAACACTCAGCGTTTTTTGCTAAACCGCTTCGCATTAAAGCTTTCCCATGCTTATTGACGTACCTTTCTATACTTTCCTCTGGCATTAAAAATGGAACTCGTGCTTCTAGTCTGCCTTCATTATATACAAGATCTATTTTCCTTCTGT
>JAITLB010000202.1 GCA_031278175.1 Christensenellaceae bacterium | reverse complement strand
GTTTTATTAAAAAAGCACTAAGTCAAAATAAGACTTAATGCTTAATTTATATGGAGCTGATGGCCGGACTCGAACCGGCGACCTGTTGATTACGAATCAACTGCACTACCTGCTGTGCTACATCAGCACTCTTTTTATTGCTTTTTCAAAGCACTTGTAATACTATCATCTCAAGTATATCTTGTCAAATGTAATAACGCTTAGCACCTAAAAATGCAGACAAAACTATCAAAACAAATACAACTCCATGCTCGTACAAACCAGTTACAATTTTAAATCGCTTTCTTTTGCTTTGCAAATTACCGACTCGCTCAAACACTCCATTTACATTTTGGTAGCATTTGTTTGTTTGTATGCTTTCCTTTTCTCACTAAAGTTCGCTTGTTTTTAATCATTTCAAATTTCAAACATTAATAAACATATTTGCCTAAATTGCTAAAACTCTCTAAAATGGATATTTACTCTTAGCTGAACTTACTTTTAATTAATTAAAAGCCAAAATACTTGTTTGACTTTGATGCCTTTATATTATTTGTCTATATTAATTCGTAGTCTCCTTTTACCTGTCACTTGAGTAACAAGTGACAGGTAAGGGGCTTTTATTGCTTTTTTAATTGCAATTAGCAATTTTTAGAGCGTCTTTCAGGGAACGCTTAAACTCTGAGCGAATTTAGTATACTTGTCACTTATAGCATCTATATTACTAAGCGCGGGTCTAAGGCATTTGTACTATAGAATTTACTACAACTATTTCCAAATATCAATTGTTATCTATATAATCATCGCTCTGTTTATCTGGATACGCTTTAAGCTTGTATATTGCAAGAGGTATTGACCCGCAAATCAGCGACCAAAACAACACGCTCTTGCCCTTTTTTATTGCTAATGCTCGTATTTTTAGCATATACCAGGAGTAGAACAATATAATAACTGTTGCTACTGTTACGAGTATAATCGATACCATACTTTCACCCTCACTTATTATTATCCAAACAGTTCTCACTGCTTGTTCGCTTGCCCTGCTAAACCTTATACAAGGTCTAGCAAGTACTAGTTTAATGCCTGTTGTATTTCAACTGCTACAGCAACCGTGGCACCTACCATTGGATTATTTCCCATACCGATTAGTCCCATCATCTCTACATGAGCAGGAACTGAACTTGAGCCAGCAAACTGTGCATCACTGTGCATTCTTCCCATCGTGTCGGTCATGCCATACGAAGCAGGTCCTGCGCCCATATTATCGGGATGTAGCGTTCTGCCTGTGCCGCCACCAGATGCTACTGAAAAATATTTTCTGCCGTTTTCTAGCGCCCACTTTTTATAAGTGCCACTGACGGGGTGTTGGAATCTAGTTGGGTTCGTGCTGTTTCCAGTGATACCTACATCAACAGATTCTTTTATCATTATAGCAACACCTTCACCTACATCGTCAGCACCATAACAGCGAACCTTTGCTTTTTCGCCACTGCTGTAAGCTTTTTCACTCACGATTACTAACTCGTTTGTGTATCTATTGAAATCTGTTCGCACATAAGTAAAACCGTTAATTCTGCTTATTATAAATGCCGCATCTTTTCCTAATCCGTTAAGAATTACTCTAAGAGGTTGCTTTCTTACCTTATTAGCAGATCTTGCTATACCTATAGCGCCTTCTGCTGCTGCAAATGATTCGTGACCAGCAACGAATGCAAAGCATCCAGTCTCTTCTCTCAAAAGCATAGCGGCAAGATTACCGTGACCTAATCCTACTTTTCGTGTGTCTGCCACTGAACCAGGTATACAAAATGCTTGCAAGCCTTCGCCTATCGCTTCAGCTGCCTCACTAGCATTTTTCACACCTTTTTTAATAGCATATGCGCATCCTATAGTATATGCCCAAACAGCATTTTCAAAAGCGATTTGTTGTACACCTTTGACTATTGTTTCGACATCAATTTTTTTAGCAAGGCAAATTTCTCTAGCTTGCTCTAAACTTTTTATTCCTTGTTTCTTTAAAAAAGCATCGATTTGATCGATTCTTCTCTCATATCCTTCAAATCTTACGGACATCTATCTGCCCTCAAAACTCTCGAACTTAGCACATCTTACCTGCGCTGTTCACATTCCCAGTTCTTCCACCGCGCCTACCGTTAAAGATTTCGTTAGGTCTTATCCTTGTGTCCCCGAGCTTAACTTCCGGTATAGTTTGCCGTAGTTTTATTCATAGCAAGCAGTATTCAAAAGACGATGTTTGGCCTCCAAAATTTGCGTTTTAACTCCTTGCTTAATGAACATTTGAACCGCGCCATTTAAACTCAATTAAATATGGCGGTTAACATATTGATATAATCTAGACTGTTATTGTACTCTTGGATTGACTTTCTTAGGTGCCTCGTTGAATCTACCATAACATCCAGTACACTTCTTTAGTGCCTCGGCTGGCTCTACACCCTTAACTGTAATCATTTCCATCATTGGTCCCATGCGTACAAATTCGTAGCCTATTACTTCGCCATCCTCATCTAGACCTAATCTTGTTACATAACCTTCGGCCATTTCTAAATAACGAACACCCTTGGCTTCTGTTGAATACATTGTACCAACTTGACTGCGTAGTCCCTTTCCCAAATCTTCAAGCCCAGCACCGATCGGCAATCCACCTTCGGAAAATGCTGATTGTGTTCTACCATATGCGATTTGAAGGAACAACTCACGCATAGCTGTGTTTATTGCATCGCAAACTAAATCAGTATTAAGTGCTTCTAATATAGTTTTTCCTGCAAGTATTTCTGCCGCCATAGCTGCGGAGTGCGTCATACCCGAACAACCTACAGTTTCAATCAATGCTTCTTTAATTATGCCGTCCTTGACGTTAAGTGTTAGTTTGCACGCGCCCTGTTGAGGAGCACACCACCCTACACCATGTGTCAGTCCGCTTATATCCTTTACTTCCTTTGCTTGTACCCATTTCCCCTCTTGTGGAATTGGTGCAGGCCCATGGTCGCATCCTTTCTTAATGCATTCCATATGTTCTACTTCATGAGAATATTGCATCTTATTTCCTCGAATAACTCTCGCGCCTTAGCAAAATGTTTATATGCGCAAAATATATCGTTCCCGTCTCTTCCAACGCGCCTGAAGTTAATAAATTCCAACAGGTCTTACCATATGTCCTCGGGCGTTACTTCCGGCATCCGCCGTAGAAATAAATTTTCCAGTGCCGTAATAAAATTTTTATCTCTATCCTAGAGCAGAACTCCCTTGTTGCTCTTGCAATTTAGCATGCCTCAAGTTTTTATACAACAAGCATTTGCTTTTGAGCAAAACTTGCGATTATTGGAGCGCTACTTAAAGTATTTACGTGTGTTCTTATGCGGCTTCTTTTCTAGTTTAACTATCGCTAAACCAGCTTAAATTTTATCATAAATGCCGCCACTTGTAAAGAAATTGCCACCAATTTTGCGCCCTTAGTCCGCAATTTGCCATATATTAGCCGCTTAAGCGACCATTATGTAGCAATATACACAAACTTTATTGCGTGCTTAAGCAATAAGTTTATTCACCTTAAAAAATTGCAATGCCATAATTTTATGTGCCTATTTCCTAATCGAGTGGCATAATGCATAATTTATAATCTCTTGTTTGTAGTTTGCAAAAGTTGTAGATTTTGCGGTTTTAGGATATAGTGCTAAAATCGCTGTTTACTGGGTTCATTTAATAGGTACTATGCACAGGCATGCTTTAAATAGATAATGATATCAAAAGAGTTAACTGCAAAACTGAAACAATATACACTAAGATAAGAGCAGTGTTAGGAGTTCGCTTTTTTGCAACAATTATTTGTAATTAACACTAGTCTAAAATCCAATTGAAGAGTTAAGTGTCACACGCTTTAGTAATACTATTGATATTCTAGACGCGCACTTAGTATAAATTGTAAATGCTTGATTTTTGAATATACAAACGTCTCTGTTTAAATTGCGCCCCCAAAAACCCACTGCCACTTTGACATTTCAAAGTGGCATTTTAGTCTAACTGTTATTTAAATTAAGATAAGAGTAGCACTAGTGGTCTTAAACTAGTTTTAAATGTGCCTTCTCTTTCTATAAGCTGCAACAACTATTCCGATTATTACTATAAATATTAGTACACCTGCTATTATCCAAATCGTATAATCTGTGTCTTCTGAAGGTACATTAAATGTCACTCTATACTCTGTCGCTTCATAATTAGCATCCCCTGCAAATCTGATAACGGCTGTATATTCGCCTGGTGCGGTAGGCTCTACGTCTGTTTCTACACCACTGCTTGATATATAGACAATGCTACTAACACCGCTATTATTTGAACCTAATACGTTGCCGCCAACTATTATTGTAGATGTCTTAATTTGATCAAGAGTAACATTAGTTTGATTTTCAATACTTACTTTTGGTATTGCCTTTTTAACTTCGAGAGATATATATCCTGTGCTAGTTAAATA
>JAITLB010000160.1 GCA_031278175.1 Christensenellaceae bacterium | reverse complement strand
AAAACTGATGGTTTTTGATCTCATTATTATCTCCGTAAAATATCGAATGTTCAATCTATTATATTAAATGTACTAGACTATTATGACTAAAAATAAAAGAGTATTTAAAGATGCAATTTCAATAGCACAACGCATTGTTAAATTTAGCAAGACAAGTAATATAAACAAAACTATGCTAGGATGTATAGTCTAAGCCTTTGTCTGTCTAATCAATTGTAGATCTAAAAAGGCGAAAAATTCAATTGCTTAAAAGACTCAAGAAATGGATAGGTATCAATTGCCAGTAAAACGCGCCCAAACTTGCAGTAATTTGTTTTAAGAAGGTAAGTAAACAAGAAAAATAGCTTAGTTACTTGAAAAAAATGAAAAATTATGGTATTATTTTAGATAAAGAAAGCAACTAAACTGAGTTGCTCGGTTTGGTTTTCTGCTTAACAGTGTTAATGGAGTTTCGTCATGAAAAAGCTTGTTGCAAAATTTACGATAATGGTATTAATCATTTTCGTTTTCGTGTCAGTGCTATTTGGTTGCGCTGAGACTGATGAACTTGCAAAGTTCCCCGTAGCATCAATAGAAGTCATCTCTTTTAATCCCTCATATTTGATAGGCGAATCGTTCCCAAGCGATGCCACATTGAGAGTCGTGTTCAAAGAGGACGAAGGTCCGTTTGGACCTGACAATAAAACGAAGCTTACCTCTATGGTCGTGGAAATAACTCCTAACATGGTAACAGGTTTTAGCACAGCATCATACGGAAAACGCAATATAGTTGTATCCTATGCTGGATATGAAGAGGCATTAGAGATAACCGTTGATGATGAAATAATTGGCATTGTCATCGATGCTAAGACTTGGAAAGGTGAATATGAAGTAGGCGAACTCATGGGTGTAGGTCAAAAATTTATAGCTCATTTTAGAAGTGGTTATGCAAACACTTTTGATTTGCTGGAATATGAAGTAAGAATAAAGGGTTTTGATACTAAGACAGAAGGCGAACGCGAGATGACAATAGAGTTTAGAGGTCATCAATTAACACGAAAGTACAAGGTTATAAAACCAACGAACAACGGTGCAAATGGAAAGCATGATGAAGATATCCAGGATGTCCAGGAATCAGTCATTGTCCCAGTAGTTTTAGACGGTTTGTGAAAATTACTGTGCAAGTTGGATATTACTAAAAACAAACATCTAGAAAATAAAATTTTTAATCCCCATTTGGGTTTTGAGTGAATTTGAAATTGTTTTTAAGTTGATCTAGTTAAAGAAAGCCTTTTGATTAAATGCGATTGTGCCCTGTGATGAATTTATTTAGTTTTACTTAAATATGCAATGTCATTTAAACATTGACTGCCTATCTTTAAAAGCAATTTAGTCACTATGACAAGACCATGTCAATCCAAATTAAGAATTTTAGCGTGATAGCGAAATCTGATAAAAAGATTTTGGGCTGTTTGCACAAATTGGGACATTTGAGAGTTTTATATCATTTCAATTGATCACAATACAATATTACCATTCAATGATTTCATTAAATACTCTTTTATAAATTCTCTTGTAGTCTCTCTCAATTCCCGCTCTGCTACGGCTAAAATTTCAGCTATTGTGCGTGAATGATTATTACTGCAAGGGAATACTGCATCAATTCCAGCACTTTGATAAATCTCTTTTGATACATCACTGATACCACATAGCACAAAAGCACGTTTGTTATATCTTTTTGTAATTTTCGTGATTTCACCGACAACTTTACCGTTGAATGACTGTGAATCTAATTTACCTTCACCTGTTATTACTACATCTACGTCACGTATAGCTTGTTCCAAGTTTGACACCTGCATTAAGACATCAAAACCTGGTGTCAAATGTCCACTCAAAAATGCAACAGTACCCATTCCAAGTGCACCAGCAGCGCCACCCCCAGTTATTGATGATAGATCCACATTGAACTCACTCTTTAATCTGTCGCATATATTGACTACCCCAGCCTCTAACTTTATTAATTCATCGCGTGATTTAGCACCTTTTTGATTTGCAAAAGTAAACGTTGCACCATTAACACCTATCGGCTCAGTCGTAACATCACACATAGCGACAAATTCTGTAGCATTTATGCGAGTATCTGCGTGTGATGTATCGATGCTAGTTATGCTAATCAAATTGTCACCACGTGGCAAAATCGCCTCCCCATTATTAGTTCTGAACTGGTATCCTAGCGCAGTAGCCATCCCAGTTCCAGCATCATTAGTTGAGCTACCACCTAGTGTCAGAATGATTTTCGTTGCTTTATTGCCCAATGCATCTAAAATCAGCTCACCTACACCATATGATGTTGTAAGAGACGGGTTCTTTTTATCACCGACCAAATTCAGACCAATCACTTTAGCTGTTTCAATTACTGCTGTGTTATCGCTGTATAGCAAATACTCAGCTTCAATGACATTCATAAGTGGATCGTGCGCTAAGACTTTCTTGATTACTCCACCATTTTTATATTTCATAAAACACGATAGAGCACCTTCCCCACCATCCGATATAGGAAAAACACTAATGTTGTAGGACGGGAAAGCTGATAATATTTCCGATTTAATAATTTCTCCAACTTTATCCGAGTCAAGAGTTTCTTTGAAACTATCGGGTGCTATAAGTATATGCATATATAACTCCTCTCAATGGTTAAGTTGTCTATTTAAAATACAGTTTTAAATTAGGGTGCTATAACCGTGTGTGTTTGGCTAAGTTTAATTCAATCTAATAAATTTGAAATCAACCCTGGGCATTTATTGACTGTGGCGGCATCTAAACGGCGGTTGCAATCCATCAATCACACACTTGCGCTAAGCTATGCCCACGCAATGCAGACTAGACTATTCTCATAATGGTGAGCAGTTTTAAAAGTCTTAACAACAGATGGATTAATGCCTTCTACATTTTTGAGTCTAAAAAGCGCTCTTTAGCTCTTGGACCTTCCTAGAGTGGATCACACTACAGGCTTTCAATAATAACATCAATTACATCTTAGATGGTAAGGCACTCCTCTCAATTTTTGGACTAATAAATCGATTTAATACTACTGACTAGTCCAAGCCTTAGAAATTTGTCTAATTTAAACTTTGAAATCTTTGTTAGCATCAGTAATTTCTGTTAGATGTTCAATCATGTCATCATCTAAACCAAATGGTGTGATGTCAGATATAACAATTACTAGGCTTTAAGTATTATATGCTAGTTAGTCATATTTGTCAATATCTTAGTTGTTGTGTTATATCTTTGCTAGTTGTTTTTGCGGTGCAGTTGGCACGCTTAATGAAAAAAACTAATTCAAGCCCGCCACCAAAATGAAAGCCCCATGTAGTTTAATAATACAGAAATTATGTACTTTATTTAGTATTTAAGTGCACTACAATTCCGCTTTATCGCGATGCCCAAAATTTCGAAATTTTCAGAAAAAGTACTACTTTGCAAATCAACAGAGAGCAAACTTGTCTGGTGAGGGCGCATCAATAATTTAAGCACTAAGTGTTTTAGGGCGCGTAGGGCGCGTTTTGCATTGCCCGAGTAAAATTATACATCGTGGTTGCTGTTTGCTTGCTATAAGCGTAAAAAGTGCGCTAGTAGGCAAAAATGGTTAACATATACAAGGCAGATATAGATAATTGGGAAAGTTTGCATGAAAAAAGGTGAGCCGTTGGAAAGTCAAAAAACAATCGGCTCACCAGCTTACTAGCTTCCTAATTAAGGAGGAGGGTTTGGAGATTGTCAGATGTATCTACATAATGTAGAATAGCTTGCGGAGAATGACTGAAAAAAGTTCTCGTAAAGCTAGTAAGCTTATATAAGCCGCAAATGAATAACGTGACAGAAAACAAGAAGGAGGGAAACTGCGGCTTATTTAATCTTGAGTCACGTATATTATAGTTTTTTAATATGTAGAGTAAAAAATGAGAAAATGAAAAAAACAAGTTAATTGTGAAAATTTTTATGTATTAGATAATAGGTCTCCAGCATAATTAATTTCGAACAAACTTGCATCTAATGGGGCATTTTGTTTAACAGTTTGATGGAATGCATTAATGAGTATTACGGCATTTTGGACGGCAGTTTGGTACATTTCATCAACACTGAGCGTTAAAGTTTCTGATACATTTCTATATTTCAAGTATGGTGATTTTTTTCGATTCATGTAATCTGCTGCCTCGTCTAGCACTCGAGGTTTGAGTGAAGCGCGGAGATAACCAGCTTTTGGTACAAGTTTGGCGGCAAATTTAAACAGCGTATATTTCTTTCCTTTGTGATCATCTAGGAGTTTCAATGCCTTCTTCATATATTTAATGCATTTTACGATATCTTCGCATTTAAGCGGATCATTGAATATCGGTGCGACTACTGCTTGATAATATTCGCCTATTTGCTGTGCTGATGATTCGTCAAGTCTTACATGTGCCGTGGAGTCATATGTTTTAATGTCTTGTTTGATGTATTCGGTGATACAGATATAATCCATAGCCGATTCAAATGCGACATGATAAAATGGTTCTAATCCTTTCTCGCAAAACTTTGGAGAGTCCTTTTCGCGGAAATATACAAACGGATGTACATTTTTGTCTAGAGCGTAATGACACAGTTGCCCGTAGAGAAAAGGCAAAATAGCTGGGTAATTATGTGACTGGACAAACCTTGCCGACTCCTCAAAAACTTGCTGTGTTTTAGATGAAAGATGAACGCTAGTCCCTAGCGTATCGGACAGACCACGCAGTATTTTTAGATAGAACAAAATATCAGGACCTTGTCCACCAAATTGATATGATGGCATAGATACAGAAATATCATCGCGGATCTCTTGAGATATATGTTCATAAACATCATTAGCAAAATGATAATGGAAAGCATTTCCTGGCATAAATACCTCTGTAGTAATATATTAGTGACTTGTCTAAATATGTAGCACTCAA
>JAITLB010000094.1 GCA_031278175.1 Christensenellaceae bacterium | reverse complement strand
GAATGAAACGCGTTGATCCAGTTTCTACAGGATCGACCTCGATCCTAGCACTCGAAATTTTAATAATCTCTTTTCCGATTGTGACAGCAAAAAAATAACCTTCATAAAGTAATAATAAGCTTTCAATACTTTTAGCTGTGTCTACCTTAGATGATACGATCTCTCCACTATTTTTGATTGCGTCAATTAGTGATTGACTGCGAATAATTGTTAAAGTATTATAATGAGTATCTAGGCTTGGGACACCTGCATGTGTCCCAAGTTGCAACATTACGTTATTATCGAATGTGATAAAAGTAACTTCGGAATAGCGTGGTCTGTTTATAATTGCATTTGTTATATAATAACCACCTATGCCTAATGCTACCACAAGCACTAAAATTATTATTGACCTTAAAACTTTCTTTTTAGCTATCATAACCTGTAACCTTTGTTAATCTGGAATAGACATTAATCAGTGATGCAGGATAATAAGAATACTGCAAACTGTCAATATCTGTGGTTGCTGTAGACCAGCCATCATTTACAATAATATAATCAAATGTTGCGGAGTGCCATATTTTCCAATTCTTTATATTAAGAAACAATGTATAATAACTAACTTCAAATGATATATAACCAACTGCTAACATACTATGGTTAGAGCAACTAAAAACTGAAGTCTTTCCTTCATCAACTTCACTTTTTATTGTATTATACATATTCAATATATCATTATTACCCCTTTTCTTAGATAAAAAGTGTGTAAATGATTTTGTCGCTAGATTGTCAATATTTGAAACTGCTGTCCCATTTTTCCAGTAATTGTTATCTATTGCGATATTCATTATTTCAATGAAAGCTGCTTCATTTGTGTATGTACTTGCAAAACCATACGACTTAACTAGCATTAACACTGCTACTTCACTGCAAGTGCCAGTTACGGTTACTATTTTCTTTGAGCTGTTATTGTATGCCTCATTCATGAGAGACTGGGAAACGTTGGGTGAATTAAGTCTCTTCCCACCTGCAATGTTGATAGTAAGACCTAAACATGACTTATATGACCCATAGATTTGATCGACTACACTACCGAGTGACTGCAGAACATCGCTTGATGTTCCTTGGGCTACATTTGATTGTACATAAGAAAAGCCAGTGGCGCATACTACGGTCGTTGATAAAAGTATAAGCACGAATGTCACGAAAATAAGTTTTGATTTTCTCAAATTAAACCACCATTATAATTTTGCATAAGTATATCATATCTAGGTGCAGGAAAAAAACGTTTTGCGGCATGTGTAATGAATTTGCACGAGCATTTTATCAGCGTTTCCTGAACATTAATTTGATTTATGCAGTCGATCCGATAATGTTGGTTTCTTGCGGTGTTATGTTGCTAAGACATCGCACGTATGATGTTTTGGCACTAGGTGAAACTAATGCAAAGAATTAAGGTGTGCATTTTCAAAAAGAAATCAACTTCAATTTAATTTTGATTTCGATTGGTGCGTCTCTATGCACAACTTTGATTCTGGCTTGACGTTCTTAGGGCTTCTCGCGGTCAACATAGCACGAGAACTATTCAAGACCGCCGCCACCTCGATCCTGCTTGCTACTAGCAGTTTAGTCGCCGTATTAGCGCTCGTATTCGGACAAGGTATCTCAGAACTATTACAAGGAACTGTCCCGTTAACTGTGATTATTGATATTGTTGGATGCAGTTATATGTTTTATCTCATTTTAATGAGAATAAAAAAAGATGATCGAAATTAGAAATATTGTGCAATTATATGTCGCAATCGCGTTTTAGATGATGTTTCTTCAACTATAGAGGATCGATAACAGTTTTAATTGGCGCAGGTAAACCTACACTTTTAGGTGTTGCCTCTAGATTGTTTCCAGTAATATCGGGTTGAGTATTGCTAGAGTATATCATACAAATGTAGAATCAAAAGCGTTTACTCTACATGATTTACTAATTTCCTGTGCTTCATTTAAGTCTAGCAAATAGCAAGCAAGGTAGAGAGAAGGAATCAAATTATATCTAACGGAAGTTACTAATCTCGCAAACACCCGATTGGAACAACATATACCCCGTCATTGCGACGATAAGCATACTTAGTTGCAGTCAAAACCATAAGAAAAGATGGTGTTTTAAGTTTATCCAAATCAACAGTATCTTTTAGTTTTATAAGGTTTGCAGCACCTTTGTCAATTTCAGCTGAACCCATTTTTATTGCAACACCGCCCCATCGTCCATCCCGCAATTGCACAATAGCATCAACTTCAAGCCCATTTTCATCTCTGTAGTGAAAAACTTCACCATCGATAAGGCTTGAGTATATGCGCAAATCACGCACACAAAGTGATTTAAACAAAAAATCAAACGTAATAAAGTCTTTCAGCAATCCATTTGTGTTGAGTCCTAAAATAGCAACAGCTAGGGATGGATCAGTAAAATGTCTAATTGGTTCTCTACTGGAAGTTGCTTTTGAGCGAGTAGTTGGATTCCACGATCTCAAATCCTCAACTATAAATATTTTAGAAAGTGCATTCAAGTAATCTTGAATGGTAGATTGATCCAAATGTTCGCCTTTTTCCAAATCTTTGCACAGAGTGCTTAATGTAACTTGTCTTGAAACGTTGTGAGCGATACTACGCATTAAATCGCGAACTGCATTAGGCGGTCGCTGGACATCATCAACTTTTGATATTTCTGTTTTAATTATATCTTCAACATAATTATATGCAAAGCGCAGTGCGCGCCCTTTGGTTTTTTCAGCCACTGCCGCAGGCCAACCGCCTCTTGACACAGAGAAGGCGAGGTTTAGAATTGTTAGCTCGGAAATACTTTCTATATCTTGATCGCTCTTAAAGAGAGATTTGAGTGAAACTTCCCCATTAGATTCTTTAGATTCAAAAAGCGACATTGTTCTCATGCACATGCGTGTTATTCGCCCTGTGCCCGAATGAGCTGTAAGTCCATTTTTAACGGTAACAGAACCAGTAAGGATGTAATGCCCAGGTGTATGCCTCTGATCGACCAAACAACGCACACCATCCCACAAGACTGGTGCATCCTGCCACTCATCCAAAAGACGTGGTTTACTTCCTTTAAGAAGGAAGGAGGGCAAAACATCAGCTGTTTTGAGGTAATTTTCGCGTTGATTAACATCTTGCATATACAAATAGCTTTTGGCTTGACGCTCAGCAGTAGTTGTCTTGCCACACCATTTGGGACCTGTTATATAGACTGCCTTAAAGGTTTTAAGCATATCCTTTAAAACCCAATCAGCATGTCGTGGTAGATATTTATTCTTTATAGACATAAACAATCGCTCAACTGTAATAATATATCTAATAGTATACTAAAAGCAAAATAAAAATACAACCGCTAATCATTATATTGAGTGATTTATTATGCATTAATGCTTATTTATCCCAGATTAACGATGTGGATTACAGTAACGATTATCCAATACTATTTTTGATTTATTTTATTGGGCATTTAACATCATAAAATGTTATCTGAACATGTAAAAGCACACTAAATTATTTGCTACAAATAACCAAACAAATCAATCGAGCAAGCAACGTGAGCGCAGCTCAAGAACCGAAATTTAAGTGTATTTCTATATAGCCCGAGCGGGGTGTCATTTAATTCTTTTAGATGTTGGTTTGATATCATACTTTTTTATTGAATTTGCCAGGTTGTTTAATTAAGAACACAAAGGGTTGCTAATTTTTTAGTTATATATCGTATAAATTGAAAGTACTTGCCATTTATTAGTTATCTTTCTTGTCATAATATTATTATCTATGTTAAAATTATAGAGCCAATACAATCTGTATTGGCTGAATGAGGCAAAGATTAGTTTGTATAATACTACAAACCGAAAGTTGTACTCACACTCATGTTCAGTTGTGTTGTTAATTGGTTTTGAGACTTAAAGTGTGTTTGCTTGATTCAAACATAGTACACTTATTATAGTTTTGCTTAAATAGTACAATTTGAATGAACCGACATGTAAGGCACTAAAGAGAGTTTAAATTGTTTGCTGTTGATGTGTTTTATAATGCAAAAACTTTCTAGCAAGCAAGTTGAATGTGGATTATCAAAACAGTTGAAACGCAAAATCGAAAGAATAGAAAATGTATATTATTTTACTATTGAATCTTAGGGCTTTAGTCAAATAGCAAAGCACTATACGGCAATCAATTCGAGGTCTCAACATCAAACTACTAGCAGTTAGTGTGCCTTTAAAAGCAACAGTGTAGTGGCATTTAGCGATGAAAAACGAATTAGAAGTGTTAATTCAACAAATTAAGTATAGTTAAGTAGTATTTGAGATAATAATCAAGAATGGTTTGTTCACAAATGATAGTGCCTTGCGTGTTTCTTTAGTCTTAAACCTTATAAAGTAAGATTAAAAGAAGAAATGCAAATGCTATGTGTAATGCAAAAATTATTATACTTAGAGAGTAAATATTTAATTGCAAGACTATGCTTATTAGATTGCATTTTGAATTCAACTATCATTCAAATCTCACACAGCAAGTGCGAGAGTAAGACAGAAAACACGATCTACGGCTTTTGCAAAGCGAGAGAAAGAATGCAAGTTATGATATCGTGGAAGAGCGTGAAAATAAGGCACAGGGTTATTTAAATAGACTTGTGTAGATATTAAAGGTAGGTATCACTAATGAATTTTGATTATATTGGTGTGTATATATTGGGTGCTGTAATTGTTGTTACAATTATTGCGATGGCATCATTTTATTTAGTTAAGGCACTAAAAAGAGCCAAAGAAATTGGTATGTCCTCTACTACAATAAAAAATGCTATAAAATCATCTGCAGTTTTTTCTATAGTGCCGAGCATTCCTATAGTGATAGGTGTTGGCATTATGATGAGTTATTTGGGTTTAGCTATTCCATGGATTAGGTTGACCGTTATAGGTGCTCTTCAATATGAAATACTCGCTATGGATCAAGTAGAAATAACTAAAGTCGTGCCGACAGCACAACTGATCGCGACAGCAACTGTAATAATGACATTTAGCATCCTTGCTGGACCTATCTTTAATATTGTAGCATTTAAGAAATTACAGCACAAGCTCGTCGATCTTGAAAAAAACAACAAGAGGCTTCTTGATACTATAACAGGAGCATTACTAGGCGGTATTGTTGCAGGGTTAGCCTCGCATATCATAATAGGCGCATTCTTCACTGGAAACACTACACCTAGTGATGGAATAACAGTAACAGCTAATGGTTATATAACGCTGATAACGCTCGCTATCAGTATGGTGACTATGGCGGTCTGTGGTATTCTTATACAAAAGCTCAAATGGCGCAAACTTGAGAATTACGCACTCCCGTTGACCATTCTTGTTGCTATGGCATCTGCCTATGGTCTTACGTTTGTATTTTAGGAGGACTTATGAAGAAACAGACAAACACGAATGAATTACAATCCTCGTTTATAGAATCTTTTCATCGCTCTGGTCGCATATTCACACTTATTGCCTTAATTTTAATATGCTTAGTTCCAGTAGTATTCAGTCTCTCTGCAAAAACAACACCTATTTGGAGCAGTATTGTAGCAGCTATTCCATTCATGCTTTCGTACGTGTTGATTGGATTGGTTGAAGTATTTAGTTATGCGCCCTTACTAGGAGTAGGTGGTCAATATATTGCCTTTATTACAGGCAATATAAGCAATTTAAAATTGCCGTGTGCAATAAATGCACAAACAATAACTAAAACTGTACGCAACAAAGAGGAACAAGAAATAATTACTACAATTGCAATTGCGGTGTCTAGTATAGTAACAACAATAATTATTGCTCTAGGTCTTATTCCTCTTGCTATCTTTGGATCTGATATTGTTAAAGTGCTTGCTCCCGTTAGTCCTTATGTCATTCCCGCTATATTCGGTGGGCTTGGTATAGTATTAATATCGCGTTATTTCAAACTTACTATGGTGCCGTTTGCAATCATGTTGATAGTTGCACTTGCAACATTCTTGCTTAAAATGGATTTAGGACAATCTGTGATGCTCACAGTGGGTATGGCGGTGTCTATAATATCAGGAATTGTAATTTACAAAAAAGGCACAAAAAAAGAAAAAATAGCAAAAAAACAGAACGATGATTTGTGTGATGACGATGACGAATTTGAGGATGAGTAGTTAGTTAACTATTCGCAAACCAGCACCTTAATAATCATATAGATTGCTTGTTTGCTGGATACGTCTTAGTGCTACAAGCGAGCTGTGGCTTGTATAAGTAGTTCTGCACAATAAATTAGAAGTGATGCGGTGTTGAAATAAAAACAATTAATTCAAGACTATTCAATAGTATTTTGCTACATTTATGTTGGACTAGCTTACTGTTTCAATACAGCCCGAGCTTTTTTAATTGTCTTAATTTTGCATCGCGTTAGTAGAATTGAAGAATCCCAACTAAACGATAGTAAAGAGACTTTTATGATTGTATTGCATTATAGCATAAAGCCTCCATGTCATAAATATCTTAAACAGTCTCTTATCTCTTTACTATTCAATTACATACACAGATTACACCGGGAAAACTTTTGAGAAATGGTTGAGCAACTCACTAAAAATAGCGGATTTATAAATCCAAACCTCAAAGAGAAAATTCATATAATTGCTAAAGAGCACAGGTAGCAAGTTTAAAAATAGACCATATAAGGTAAGCACTTGGCAGAAGTTCGAGCTTTAGAAATTTGGCAATGCAAAAAATTGTATATAAAAACTAAATGAAAGTGTTTAAGTAGATATTGTTGTTTTGCTCTCCGCGTGAATCCCTATATAGGTATCCATGCGGAGAGCAAAGGATGACATTATCCTTTGTCTGCAGTCTCATTGTCCTCTTGGACTGATCCAGGAGTGCTTGGAACTTCGCACACTTCTGGTTCTGTCTTTTGAGGTTCTAAATCAATGCTGATTTCTGCCTGGGATGGTGATTCGATTTTCTCAGTCTCATAGACTTCTGTATAAATTGGATCAATTTCTATATTTGGCATACTAGAATATTGTTCGCTTACAGTGACAGGATCTTCTACATTTACTGCTTTTTCTATTTGTACGAATTGATCGGCAACTAAATAGTTTGCATTTGGTGTTGCACCTACAACATTCGCAACTGCTATTGTTGCTGGCATCGCATCTTCTTTTGCAAATTCATCATCGTCTTTTTCTTCAGCGAATCGGCTCTTTCGTCCTTTGTCTAAAATATCAAACATTATAGGCACTATAAAGAGCGTTAAGAATGTTGCATATAGAAGTCCACCTAATGTTGCTATTCCCATTGGTTGCATCATTGCCCCAGAAGCACTACTATCTACAGCCATACCAAACAATGCAATTATTGTTGTAAGAGCTGTCATTAATATAGGACGTAGTCGATCTCGTGCTGTCTTGACTAATGCATCTTTTTTAGAAAGTCCTGAGTCGATTAATCGTCGAACGTTGTCTATAAACACGATACCATTATTAACAACAACACCCATTAAGATTATTAAACCGACCATGGCGACAATACTTATCGGTATTCCCGTTGCCATTAGAGCAAATACGCTACCTGTAAATGCTAGTGGTATAGTGAACATAATTATGAAAGGCAATCTAAAACTTTGGAATTGAGCCACCATTACTAGATAAATCAATAGTATGCCTATTGCTAACACCAGAATAAGTGTTTCATAAACCTCGATTATCATTGGCTCTTCACCTTGGAAAGCAACGTTAATTCCCTCAGGTAATGTATTTCTGAATTCGTTCATAACCTGTTCGACCTGGGCACTAACAGTTGCTATGTTATAATTTTCGATATCAACTTTAGCTGTGACTGATAACTGTACGATACCATCATCATGATTAATTGATGTATAACCTAATTGTTTTTTGAAACTTTCAGGTATTTTGATTTTGTTTCCATCTTCATCTAGTACTAGATTTCCAGCACCATCTTCTAGATACTCATAAA
This sequence comes from Christensenellaceae bacterium, assembly GCA_031278175.1. GTDB lineage: Bacteria > Bacillota > Clostridia > Christensenellales > DTU072 > JAITLB01. The sequence continues at coordinate 16,357 of JAITLB010000094.1, read as the reverse complement.
TGGGTATAAAGTTGCCATCGTCATCTCGTTCTGGCAACCCGTCAATGCCGAGTTCAAATTCTCCTGTGGTTTTATACTTGATGCCATTTTCATCTGATGTAAATGACTCATCTGCACATATTTGCCAAAGTTGAACATTAACATCGTATCCTAGTGATGTGCCCAAGAATTCGCCTAGTGATATAGAGGATGAAATAGGATATCTAATTAAGTCAATATCTTCTGGGCGAGAAATCTCATAATATACTACGGGTATTTCTTCAGGTGAAACTAATTTTACAGTTACACCATTGAATTCATACGTGTAATTATTTGTGCCTGCATTATAGCTGACTGGAATTGTTGGGTTTTCTTTTCCGAGGTCAACGTAATACTCATCTTTACCAGTTGCGGCATTTTTTTGGATATATACCTTTTGTTTAACACCTAATGAAGAGTCTAGCATGTACCAGCGTTCAAGAGCATACGCAGATTTATATACTATTACATCGAATAATCCTTCAGGATCGCCTTCGGTAGCAGTCTTTGAATAATTTACCGTTGTCGCTAAAGTCGGTTCTGCAAATTCAGCAGATAATATTTGATAAATTTCTCCTACAGTTTTACCAGCCGCCGCCGCTTTATCCTTATCTATTACAATGTGATATTCTTGATCAGCATCGGTCAAGCCACTATCAACGCTCGTGAGGCCCTTAATACCTTTAGCGTCAATTTTTTCAGTTAACAACAGAGCTTGATCGCGCATTGCATCGATGTCATCACCAGTAATAAGAATTGTCAGCGTATTTCCCGACATCATATCGCCTAGTGAACCTAGTGCGCCTGAGTCAGCATTATATGTTACCGTATAGGCATCAGGTGAAATATTAGGGAGATACACATTACATTTTGCTCTTAACTCTTTAGCTACTTCCTCACTCGATCTTTTAGTTCCAGATTTGAGTTTTACGTAAGCAGTGATGTCTCCAGCCCCCATGGATACCCCCATGAGGTTCATTCCTTTTCCTAACTCAACACCAACCGAAGTAACATCCTTTAGTGATTTAGCATATTGATATACAGTGTCAATAATACTTTTTACGCTTTCATCATAGGTCATATCAGGTGGCAATTCGTTTCTATCTATTGAAATGGTTAGAGTAAATGCGCCTGCATCGGTTGCGGGGAAAAATATGCGTTTCATTGACAGTAGCCCAGCACCTGCTCCTATAAAGAGGATTAGCGTTAATGCTATTGCAACCACTTTAAGGTTAATTGATAAAGTCTGCGATTTAGAAGTTTGCTTTCTACTTTTGCTATGTTTAAGTTGTGCCGCTTGCTCTTTGCGTGCTGACTTTTCATTTTGCAATCTTTCTATTTCTTGTTGCTTTATTGCGTTTATCTCAGTCTTAAGTGTTTGCATAGCAACAAATTTTCTTGTAATCGCGTCAGATTTTGCTTTTTCTTTTTCCAGACCTGTAAGCAACATAATGTTTGCTTTTTCTTGTTTTTCAATGTTTTTTTCTTCTTCAGCTCTCTTAGCTTTAAGTTGTTGTATAGCTTCTTTGCTTGCATATCTTTGTGCGCGTATGGCATCTTTAGCTTCTTCGGACATGCTAGCCTTTTCTTCGCTTAGCACCCACTTGAAAGGACTGAAACGTTCTTGACTACCAGGTGCTGGTTTTGCAAAATCAACTACAAGCCTGTATTTAAGTATCCGCTCAAGAACATTACCATAAAAGTTTTTGATATTATCAAACCATTTAGATTCTTTTTTAGCAGGCTTTTTTAATAGATATGAACTTGCCATTGGTACTAATGTTAGTGCTATTAACAAACTTGCTGCTAGTGAGAATGTCAGTGTCAACGCAATATCGGATATCAATTGTTGTGTCATACCCTTTAAGAAGAACAATGGAACAAAGACGATAACAGTTGTCAGTGTAGAAGCCATTATTGCTCCGCCCATTTCTTTAGCACCTTGGACGCAAGCCCGATATACACTCTTTCCTTCAGATCGCAACTTATATATGTTTTCAAGAACGACAATGGAATTGTCAACTAGCATTCCTACACCTAAACACAAACCGCTCAGTGACAATATATTAAGTGCTATGCCAGAGAAATACATTAATACAAATGCAGCTATAATTGATATTACCATCGACAGAGCAACGATTAAAGTAGCTCGGACATCTCGCAAGAAAATGAAAAGTATTATTATAGCAAGACCCATACCAATAAGTATATTTTGAACTAAGCTACGGATCATCATCATTACTGAATCGCCTTGATCTGACAGTATTAAATATTCAAAATCGGGATTTTTGCTTACCTCAGCGCCCAAATACTCTTTTACGGCATTAGTAACGTCAACAGTAGAATAGTCAGGTTGCTTATTCACTGACACCATAACACCTTGAGAACCGTTAATTAAATTTAAAATTTTGCTAGCGGTATTTAGATGATATACTTCTGCGAATGCCCCAATAGTCAATTTTAATTCTGGCAAGTCTTTTAGCATTTCGATGTATGTGGTATTGATTTTATAATAATCAACAACATCTGTCACAACACCGTCCTCTTCTACGTAAACTATAGAGAATAATTCAGTGTTTGTTTTTAATTCGTGCTCAATAACATCTTCAATATATTTTTTTGCTTCACGCCCCATCTGTTTTGCTTCAGAGATTAAGAGAGCGACTTCCTCAACATCGGAATCGGTAATTTCAATTGTCGACAAATCTTCAGCGAAGTTTTCCGCCCATTCAAAAAGAAAAGTAGCACTCTCGTCAAATACAATTTTAATTGGTTTATCTTCCTCATCTCTATCGACTTGCACTAGTGGTAGTCTGTCAATGATATTAAACAACTCAGCCTTATCGATGTCTAGTGCGGTTGCAATAGTTGACCATATTACGTTATCGTAATTAACATTATAACCACCGCCTGTCTCGGTTGGTTTTAGTGCCGCAATATCCCTAAATATTTTTATAACTGAACTTCTAATGACATAATAACCTTCTTGCTTTACACCATCAACCCATCCACCGTTAACATATTCAAAATATTGAGAGTCCGTGGTATCTAGCAGTTCGTTGTATTCATCTTCGATTGCGTTTAAAGTTTTTTGATATAAACCTTCTTCATCACCAATATCCTTTAAAATATCTAAGGTCGATTGGTAAACGCGTATGCTATTCAAAGCATCGAGTGTCTCTTGATATCCTGTAAATATTTGCTCAAAATCAACGGTCATTAATGGTAGTGACTCTAGTTGTTCCGCTGAAGTTATTTTGTCACCTACTTTAACCAGGTAGGATGCAATATTTTCATTGATAGAGCCTGCTGGAACTTCAAGGTTTTGCGCGTATAATGCAAGCCCAACCATATCGGATGTTAGCATTTTACTTATTTCAGTAGCTAGTGATGAAGCAATTTCAGTTAGAGTATCATTATAACTTTTCTCACCATCTTCAGTGTCAAACTCAACGTCAGATAAAGATTGGTTTTCATCAAACAATTGTTGTTTAATCGATGTTGTTAATTTTTCTTGGGACATTACTATGTATGCCATGTTTTCAACTAAGCCATTCTCATCGACAGTAGAAACGCCATCTACTCTACGCAATCCTTCATAGATAGAACGCAAATACTCAGACGCGTCACCAATGCTCTTACCATTTTCAGCTATAGTCAAGTTCATTATAGGTAACATTGTAGGATTTATCTTTGTTATCATACTGTCAGCTGTGCCTGCCGGCAGACTGCTTTGAGTGTTCCCTAGGGCAGTTTGAATGTCAAGCACGGCTGTATCAAGGTTAGCGTCAGACTTAAACTGTATTATGACAATGGAAGCATGTTCCATCGATATCGACATCAGACTATCAATCTTTTGAATACCTTGCACAGCGTCTTCAATATAATCGGTGACTTGAGTTTCAATTTCTGTCGGTGATAAACCTGGGCTTACTGTTACTACTACGAGGAACGGGAAATTCATATTTGGCAGAAAATCTACGCTCATTTGTGTATATGAAATAACACCCATTATTATTATGATAATAATCATAACGATTACTAGAAAAGGTTTCTTTACACTTGTTCGCCCTAACATTAGGAATCCTCCGACTGTTTGTGTTTGTGTCGTTATCGCGAGTTTGAGTGCAAACCCATGCTTAATTACTAGATTAAGAGTGAGTCTACTAATATTCAACATTATATTTATTCTCCGTTAACTAAATGTAAATTTAATATGTCAAATTTCTTAACGTTTAATTGTCGTTTACATACGCATGGAGACCCCAAATTACGTTGCATGGATTGTTAATTAAATATTGCGCTATAGCAAAATAGTATTATACTGACTAACTATATTATCTGCGACTTGCGTGTGTGACTGCTTAATTACTAAATTCTAGAGCATGTAGGTCAATTAACCGCGCAAAGGGTGTCATTGTATCGTATGTGGCTACCCAATATGCGTGTTTGTTTATATCAAGTCGCTGAATTTATATCTTCTTAAATGCAAGCATGCGTATCTAGCAGTAGATTATACTGGAAAAATCAACATGGGAATAGGTAGGCGGATTTTAATATGATAGATAAAAAGTGGAATAATTCAGTCCAATTATTTGATAGATTTACTTGCAAAAACTTATATAAAAAAGATTTGATAAAATTAATTTTGCTATTATATGTATGCCTTAATTGGGGATATACAAACTTTTACAATTTTAGTATTTTTATATCATATAGCTCTTGTTATAAATGCTTAAAACTATGCAAATTTATCGGATGCCCTTTTAAGCACTCTCAATATAATCCGAGTAAGCAACACAGGTGAAATAGCCATTATGCAGATGAAGAATCAACACCCAAAAGCACTATATATCAAGACCGTTTATTATGCATTCGCCACTCAAATGAACTCTACTATATAATCTAATACTCATGTTACTCTTATCATATAAAAGAGTCAAACAGAGAAAAATTTCATTTGGGTTTTTGTAGTAGACTCTTTTTTGAAACACTAGTAAAAAGCTTGATTAATCTACTCGATTGATCTATAATAAACGTGGTTGTATACTGCGCATGCAGTTTGTAATCGCAAATATAATTTAGTACGCTATAAGAGGTGTTAATGCGTCTTATAATAATTTCTAAAAATACATATTCTGTTGGAGGATTTTATGAGACATGAATATATAACAAAAGGTGTGTGTGCGAAAAAAATAGTTTTTGATCTTGACGGTAATGTTGTACGCAATGTATCTTTCTTTGGTGGTTGTAATGGCAATCTTCAAGCAGTGTCACGCTTAACAGACGGTATGACAGTTGAAGAAATTGAAGCTAAATGCAAGGGTATTTGTTGTGGTTCGCGACAGACTTCATGCGCGGATCAACTAGCTAAAGGTGTGCGCGAAGCCCTGAATGGTTCAATATAGATGCGATCGTTTGTGTATTTACACTAACCATGAGAGTGTCGCAGTTTGCTATTAGATTAAGCTTTCGCTAATTTTGATTACGTTAATGCGTTTGACATATTTGCATGCTATGCAAACCGTCTGAAATTTTAGATAGTATGATTTAAATGTAAAAGTTTACCTTTAAAAACGGGCAACAAAAAACGCTACAAAAATTTATTTTGTAGCGTGGTAAAATTTATAATTCATCCTTTAATGTGGTAACTCTTTGACCTGTATAATAAATAATAAATTATTGTTGCAATCGGGATATTTAGACTCAGTACATATGGAACATAGGCACCGCCGTTGACAAATCCAATAGTGAAAAAAGTTATTACTGTGATAATTGCAACAATCAATATAAACAGTATTAGACTATATGTCATGCCACTCCAAAAATTAAACCGCGCTTTTATTCGCTTGACTGGATTCCTCTTCCAAACAAACAGAGCAAACAAGGGTATAATAAATGCGAAACCCGCGATCGTGACCAATGAAGTAACTGAATATTCAAAGAATTCAACTGCTAGATATATAGACAGCAATTCTATTATAACGAACATATACAAGAATAACGCCACATCGCGCAAAATTTTATTACGCAAAATGTAATTTAGACTAAAATAATTTACAGCATCTGGCTTTGAATAAAGTCTCAATTTATAACCGTCTTCGGCTAATGATTGTTTAAGATCTCTAAATCGGCGATTTTCACTGCGCGGAGCATCTAGTTTAGCTATTTCATCTTCACTAGCATATGCTGAGTTGTCTACTTTAAATAATGAGCCTAAAATGCTTTTATATGCATTAGGTTTATCTAGCCCAACGTTTATTCCCAAATTGTCACTTGCACTATAGTTGGGTTCTACATACACGACAGGTTGTGCTACTGGAGGTGGTGCAACAAATTGAGGTTGTCTAGTTTGCATGGTTATGCTTACATCGCGATCTGCGGCTAATCCCAATCTGGTTACAGCGTTTGCTTTTCTAAGAGCATCATAGTGGTTGATCTCTGACTGCTGTATTGAGTAAGAAAAACCTCTTTGAGTCTTAGGCTCACTTCTAAATAGCGGATGATTACTAAAGTCTCGCTCAACTACTCTTACTTCTTCAACCACGCGTGAATTGTTCTGACTATTTGCCGCAATTTGAGTAACAGCTTCATTTATTTTTTCGAGCAGCTCTAAATTAGCTTGTTGCATAGCGGCAATATCATATTCATGAGAGTTTCCTTTTTTTGCTGACTCCAGCATTGCTTGAATTTCTGCTAATTGTCGTTGCAACTCTTCTAAATTGATTTCTTCTGTTGTAACTACGGTTTCATTTCCATTTGAAGTGGAAACATTGCCATTTTGTGTCGATGTTTTATCTGCAACATGACTTGTCACCTCTAAAGTGTCAGTTGCTGTATCGATCTTTTCACTATTAGTTGCTTGCGATGTTTGTGTCACTGTTGATTCGGTGACTGATCCCATGTCGCCTGCGCCCTCATTTGTTAGGCTTTGAGTGCTTGATGCTAGAACATCTGACGCTAGAATACTTGCTGATTGAGATGATAGTGTTTGCTCACTTGCTAGTGCGGTGTTTGATGCTAATGTGCTTGCTACGTCATTTGTTAGCACCTGGTTGCTTGATACTAGAGTATCTGGTCCTACCGCGCTTGATGTTTGATTTATTAGCGTTTGAGCCGTTGTATCTGTGGTATCGTGGTTTAATGTGCTAATAGCACCATGTGTTAGTGTTTGAGCCTCTGCAGTTTCAGATGTGCGAATTTGCTCACTAGTTGTTGCGGAATTTGATGTAGATATTAAGTTCGACGAACTAGTTGTATCGGATATTTGATTGCTTGTATTTTGTGTGGTCACAGTGGAAATGCTAGTGGTTGAAATGCTGGCATCCTCTGCTTTCGTATGAATATCAACAGAGTACAGCGTTTCAGTAGCAACTGTCTCACTTGTGATAGCGCTTTGTTGACTTGTGTCTATTTGTTCTATATTTGTAGTTATTGTAACAGTAATTTGTTCTGTTAAAGTTGGACTTATTGGTTCAACAATTGGTGAAATTGGTTCGACAATCGGTGAAATTGGCATCTCTGGCACGACATCCACAGTAATAGGATTAATGATATTGGCATCAATAGCGTCTTGGGCGGGTTTTTCGACAATCGCTGTTTCTACTGTCGTCTTCGATTCAACAGGATTACCAAATTCATCCTCTTCTTCAAGATCATATGCGGATGGTATTCTATCCTTAAAAGTGCGATTTCTAGTGCGTTTAGTTGCGGGTTTTAGTAGATTGCGGTCGTAAGGTGCTTCAGCAGTTGCTAAATCAACACCTCTGTCGCTTAACAGCGTATCTAAAATTGTACGTGAATATTCCCACTGTTTTTGATCAGTGGTTAATGTGTTGCGGCCTTTTTCTGTCAGCGCGTAATATCGTCTGCGTCCGCCGTTGCTTTCTTCGCCATAATATGATTCAACGAAACCGAGCTTTTCCAGGCGTTTAAGTGCGTTATATAATGTCGGCTGTTTTATACAATACCTATCATGAGATCTCGTACTGATAATCGACATAATCTCATATCCGTATCTATCACTCTCCATGAGGATATTCATAATTATGGTGTCAGCATGACCTCTCACCAATTCTATACTAGGAGATTCCATATTAATATTTCCTCAAAATTCTAAACACTCTTAAAATTTTACTCATCTTAGATTTCAGTTCGAAGTAGACCAATGACTACCCCAATGATTTTAACGCTTTGCGCATATATATCAGGCATATCATCATTTTCGGGATGCAATCTTATTGAACCTGAATTTCCAACTATATAGCGTTTTATGGTGACTGTGTCATCATCAAGCATTGCAGCAACTATTTCTCCACTTTCGGCCGTATCTTGCATTTTTACCACAAAACAAACCCCCGAAAGCATACCGACATTTCCCATCCTGCAACCATCGACTCTTAGTATACAGGTGTCGTTTTCAGTAGAGAGCAGTGATTTTGACATATAATAACTGTTAATTATATTACTACCAGCCCATAGTTTCTTTTTGTCAGCAGTTACTGTCGCAAATTGCTTTATATCAAGTAGCGATTCATAACTAGGGCCTGAGTTCGTAAGTTGTATGCCTCGACTTAACCCACTTCGCAATACTACAAGCCCGCGTGACTCTAGCTCCCGCAAATATTTGAATACCGAAGCGGTTGACTTAAAATTCAAAGCTTTACAAATGCTTCTTATAGATGGAATCCATCCAGTAATGCTTTGCGCCTCTCTAATATAGTCATAGATAAGTTCTAATTTGGCATTGATTTCTTTCCGCGTTGCCATGTTTGCCGCCTGTGTATTATATTCTTTACCATGGATAGAAGCTACCATGATCCGACTACATCATCGTCACTTCATTAAATTATATAATATATATATAATGCGTGCAAGGACTTCGTCAAGATACTTCAAATTATAGCATTTTTAAGCCTTAAATATCAACATCTTATACAATATTACGATGAAATTTTCAATATTAAAGCGTGAATCCGACTAATTAAGCTGGCTAGCTCAATATTATTTGCTTTTTTGAATTCATATAGCAGGAATACTACACTTTGATTATTGCCTTTTAGAGGAGATTGAAACCTCTATATTACTAGTTTATGACGAGCCAACATTAGTCATAGAGATGCCTTAGTGATCATAGATTGTTTTGACTTGTAGGATCGATTGTAGTAAGCAATTAAATCAATAGAGAAACAAGAGTGTCACTATAAAACGGTAATCATATAATTAATCTAAATATGCAGGCATTTATTTTGACACTAAGATCAGCAATGTAGTTTTCAAATTGATACACTTAGCATGTATGGAATATTATAAAAAAAGGAGGTCAAAGCGCGACTCTCCTTTTCTTAGCAATTCTCCCCCATTCCCGCCATAAATTTTGCGGGAATATTTATATTAAGCAATTCCCATTATGAAACTACCAGTACACCTTTGACGCTAAACCCGTTTGTATCAGGGTAGGGAACATTAATTATTATTTCATAGCGTCCTGCTACAAGTTTAACATTATTATCAGCATCAAACACATCGGCAGTCTCTAATTTTTTGCCCTCCGAATATATTCCGATATCAGATAAGTTAATGTCTAATAGATACTTATCAACTACGAATTGGTAACCCGAAGTGCCATATTGGAATGTTCCACTAGAACCTATTACATTTGTAACAGGGTGTGCTAAATGCAAGTATCTCGTAGTGCTGATTTTGTTGCCAGTTTTCACTTTGTACTCAGTTGTTGCTGAGACCGTAAGGTTGCTTGTGTTTTCTATGACTACACCGTCTACAGTCATGCTCAGCTTAACTTTATATTTTCCGACTGGCAAAGCTATTTTGTAATCTTCGGTTAATCCATTTTCAACTATTTCATCATTAGTCGTATAGAATTGGACTGTAAATGGATATATCTTGTTGTTTATATTCACAAAATACCCGCTACTATAGTTTAGTTTTGTCTCAAAATATGAACCATATGAGTCTGTAACATTGTTATATGCATATACTCTAAATGCGGTGTATGGCAGTGGATTATATTGTTTAACACTGAGTGCTGAGTTAAGCAACCTATATTTAGGATAGATAGAGATATTGCCTGTTATTGAGTCGGATAATTTGCCGTGTTTTACAGTGACTGTCAATTTGAGACCAGGTATTTCAGTTGTTCCGCTTAATATTGGGTTACCGTCCGCATCGGATCTTATCTTAATTTTTCCTGTTACAGCATCATAATACTTATCTGTAACATCTTCTTCGCCTAGCTTGATTTGAATTATGACTGCATCGGCGATCACGTTGCCATCGGCATCCCAAATTTGATAGCGACCGTTTATCCATCGCAAACCTGATCCTTCGTCTGTGTTGATATGATATGTTGTACTACCATCACTTCTTAGTACACTTCCAAGATTTACAAATTTTAAGTCATCATATATAGTTATTTTGGGCATAGATACGATCTTGATTAAAGGTTCGCTAAATTTCACAGCTAGTCTATCACGGACTATCTCGCGCTCGGACACACCTCCATTTGTGCCTATTTTATAGGTCCACTTGATTGCTGAAACTGATTCACTGCCCATATTAGGACGTACACCATTGCCGAGTATTTTATCACCGCGAACATCAACGTATGTGGTGGTGCTTGACTTTTGAGCGACAGGCACTATCACTTCTACAACAGTTTTCTGTTCTTCATCGTAATAAAAGGTTATAGCGTTGAGATCTGACGTAGGTGCGTTTTGTATTAGTTTCGCATCAAGATCTGGCAGAATTATCTTGTTTATATACAGCGTTTGCTCTATACTAGCACCTAGTCTAGTAGTGCCTTTTAAATAATATTTGCCTACGATCTCGGCTATGCCACTAGCATTAATAGCTTCGATTTGAGCACCTTCGCTGTCTATTGCATAGAGAGTAAATGTTTTCAATCTATCGTCTGAGACAAGTTCGCCATTCTGCTCACGTATTCCTACATTAAATATGCTATCTCCAGTGTAAATATTATCGCTAGAGAGGATGAATTTCTTGCTTGCGTCCTTTTCTTTGACTGTTATTTTGTATTCATATTTCATAATACCATATGGCAGATTAGCTGATGCAAAAGCATCATAAATTGGAGCACCAAATAATGAGCTTATGCTTTTAGGTGGTGCGATTAAATATAACTCAACTGTTTGTTCACCTGGCAGTGAGGTGTCAAAACCTCTCATCTTAATGACCTTTAGCGATTTTCTTGTCGCAGTTTCATCGAGCGTGCCGTTTGAGCTGTAAATTACGTTCATGTCGATCGTTGAATAACCATTTTGGAATGCTTGTCCATATTCATATTCGGTCAAAACGCTTTCATGGGGTGTAAATGATACAGCATATGATGATGACTTATTGAATCTATCGAATAAATTGACGCTTGAGTCAACCGTTCCATAGTTAAATTCATTAGCACCTATATACAAGCGCTCACCAGCATTACCTAGTAAGAGACCAGTATATTCGGAAAGAGCTTCTATTTTGCTTGGTTTAAATGATATAGCAAATGGCGCACGCGAGTCTCCTGTGTGTATTTTAAATCCAATGGAATGCAATACACCCTTGATCGTATTGATTATAGCAAGAGGATCTTGAGAACTATCACCTTCGGCATTTTGTAATCCTTGTATCGTTTCAGTAGTACTTGGTGTATCTAAAATATATTCGATTAAATCAGAAATATCAAAGCGCATTGTCTGCGTACCTGCTAATGTGCCGATACCCTGTAAAAGTATAGAAACATAAAGCCCATCGTCGTTACTATTTGCAGGATCAAAAGCAATTTCTGCTATCTGTGATTGACTTGATTCGCTTCGTTCTATAACATAAATATTGAACTTACCCATCGATTTTATAGTGCTCTCGAGCGTTTTTGCATCTACACCATTAAATATTGCAAACGGGTTTAAATCAGCTATAACTGTATATTCAAATGCTTTGCTAGCATTCCAGATTTCTTTTCTATTGGCATCGATCTCTTTTAAATATTCAATCCTAGCTACACCATTCAGCTCAAAGTTGATTAAATTATGCGCGGAATAATTAGTTAAATTTACCTCCTCTGGAAGAGTAGTGAATGCAGGGGTACCTGCGTAGACTTTTAAACCATTTATACCAAACTCAACTGATTCGCCAGATGGAACTGTGAAATCAAATATATTTGCACCACTATCAAAATCGAGTTTGATTTCTGTGTCATTAATGAATTTAGCCTTTGTTTGAATATCTTCTAGAGCACCATTTGCGCTAAATTTTGCGTCTAAGGAAATATCCATTGGTGGTAGATTTTCTAAAATGGAAAGCAACTTTGCGTAAGACATGTCGATTGATAGCAATTTGAAAACATCATCTACTGTGTCGCGCAATCCGGACACGTTTTCAATTAAAGGTTTTAATGCGAGTACTAATTTTTTAATTTTTCCCATATCAAGTTTGAATCCTGCACTCGTTCCATCTTCAGAAATATACGGATTGCTAATAATTGAATTTGAACCTTTTAGCAAAAATAAATCTACAAGTGGGGCGAAATCGCCGAGTGAAAATGAATCTAGTAGACTCTGGAAGTTCCATTCTTCATTGTTTGAGGTTTGGGTCTTCGCAAGAGGTCCAAATAATCCTGGCGAACCGTTAACAAGGAGATTTTTTACTGATGTCGCTTTAATAGCATGTTTGACACCTGCTATGTTTGCAAAAATATATGGTGTTTCATCTAAACTATCTTTGTAATACAAGTAGAACAGTGGAACGAGTTTGTCATTCGATTTTTTGCTGAGTTCGAAAATATACAAGTTATTTGCAGAAGTCTTATTATCAACATCCAGATCAAAGGATGCCTTAATTTTCAAATTCAAGTCTATATCTGCTTCGTCTTTTCTTGGCAGTTTGAAATACGACTCACCCTCAATGTTAAAATTATACCCATCACTAGTATTAGTAGCTATTTGTGTCCCACTAATGAGTTTATTCAGTACTTTGATTGGTGTAATTGGATCATTAGTAACTTCACCACCTTGGTCGATGTCAGAAGTGTCATCTGGTTCAACTGGGTCGTCAGGGGGATTGTTACAGGCAGTTAGTGCTATTGCAAGTAGCAAAACTAGTGCACATAGAAACACAACAAAAAGTTGTCTAATACGAACGGCTTTTCTCATAATTGCCTCCTTATATCGTTAGTGTACGATTTTAGGATTCATTTTATCACAAGACATCCCCCCGGATGCCAAGAAGTATAAAATGTCTCCAGTAACATTTTAACAGATAACCAATGATAAATTTACACATATCTTAAAAATTACGTAAATGTTTAGTTTGACTATTAATTTACTCATGTGCATTTAGCAGAATGTTTTCTTTAACATCATAATATTAACATGTTTAGAAATATTTAAAATAAAAGTAAACAAACGTTCATTTTTAGCCATTTTTCGCGAATTTAGTTAAAAGCACAAATAAGCAAATATCATACGGCAAGAAGTCTTAACATTTCATTCTGTTACTGTCTGCTAGAAATGCACGCATGCAATAGTTAGATCCTCTATTAACATGTACTTTTAATTCAAACACTGGGTAGTGAGGTTTATTTTAATCTGCAACAATAAACTTGATATTGTGAACCGTTTACATGTATTCTTATCTTCTAAAGAGCATCGCCGTCAATTTGCGTCCTTTGTAGCATTGCACTCTGCACATTTGAAAATCGCACTAAGTTATTTACCACTAAGTGACACTGTGTGCGTATACATTACTTAAAAAGAATAATATTCCATCGTCATTTGCAACAAAAACATGCCCTACTTCGAAACGCGTTTAATTGTACTTATTTAATATTATCTTAAGTAGTTCTAATTTGCGCCACATCTCTTATTAAAGAGGTGTGTGAGTGTTAAGCTATAGCACGCTGTGAGCCCTGGAAAATCGCAACAACTGCACTTATAATAACATGATAAGAAGAGCATTATACTGTCAATCATTTATACTCTGCATCGCAGTCTAGCATTTAAGCATTTATTCGGGCATTAACAAATGATTGATAAACTTGCAGTCTAATAGTAGTATTGAATTTTAGGTCATTTGTCAGCATAGTACCTATAGAGCAAGACCCGCCTAAATGTAAAGTAAATTTATTGCCCATATGTTTGTTACTATAGATAGCATTTCGTCAATTTCCCACTTGCCTATTTGTGGCTTTACTCTTTATCCTCGGCATATATTATCCAATACATGGCATTGTAGTCACCCTATAGAGAGAATACTGCTAGAGTGACTACGCGCTGACACAAAGCATGCGTTCTATCTTGACTTGCTTTATGCGTCATTTTTTCATTGTCATATGTTTAAAGAATAAGCTGACTTGTTTAATAACTATTAAGGGTGTATACGATTAAGCCTCACCTTTGAGTTGTTTAATAGTTTTACTAGGATCCTTAGATTTGAACACAGCGCTACCAGCTACCAAAATAGAAACACCTGAATTTATTATATCCTTAGCATTTTGCTCATTAACACCACCATCGATTTCGATTGGCATATTAAGTTGATGTTCAGTGATGTATTGCTTAGCTTGTTCAACTTTCTTAAGAGAGTCAGGAATAAATGCTTGTCCACCTAGTCCAGCATATACACTCATTATGAGAACTATGTCGCAATCGAGCAATAACTCTGCATAATCATAAAATGGCACATTAGGATTAAATACAATACCAGCTCTTACACCACGAGAACGAATTTGTTTTAAAGTCTCGAGTGGACATTTTGATGCGTCAGGATGAAAAGTTAAGTAGTCCGCACCTGCATCGATAAATCGATCGATGTAGCGCTCTGGCTCAGTAATCATTAAATGTACATCTAAGGGTAGTTTAGCTATTTTTTTTATGTCAGCAATCATTGGCATGCCAAACGTCATATTGTTAACGTACATGCCATCCATTACGTCACAGTGGATCAAATCACCACCCCACGATTCTATAGAGCGAACTGCGTCACCCATATGTGCAAAATCCCCTGATAAAATAGATGGGGCTATTAAAATTCTATCCATTACCATTCCTCTTTAATTCCGATAATTCTTCATATATTGTTAGATATCTTGAGTATCTATTCTTGTCAATTTCACCCATCTCTACAGCCTTTTTAACCGCACACCCTGGTTCTGTGATGTGAGAGCACGCGCTAAAATTGCATTTATTTGCTGTTAAGATGAATTCGTCATAATAATATTTTAAGTCATTTGGTTGCATATCCGACAGTGTCAGTTTAGAGAAACCGCATGTATCTACTATCATTCCACCATATGCTTCAAATATTTCCACATGTCTAGTTGTGTTTTTACCTTGGTTGATCCTTGCGGACATTTCACCTGTTTTTAGATTTAGTTTTAATAATGTGTTCAAGATGCTTGTTTTTCCAACAGCACTTTGCCCTGCAAAACATACAACTGAGCCACGTATATATTGGATAATTTCATCGCAACAATCATGGGCTTTTGTAGATGTTATAATGCATTCGTTATCAGTGTATGATGATAAGATTTCATCTATTTCTGCACGCGTTGCAATATCAGATTTGTTATAGCATATAACAGGTTTGATGCCTTTGCGTCTGCAATCAATAATTATTTTATCAACCAACAACAAATCGGGGTTAGGTTCTTTTGCGATAACTATAATTGCGATATCGACATTAGCAACATATGGGCGCATCAGCAAATTGCTTCGTGGTAACACCTTATCTATTGAACTATATGGAAAACTTTTGGTAATCTCAACGTGATCACCAACATATATATCACCATCTAATTTTAGTTTGCCGCGTGGAAAAGCTTTGTAATAGTGTTCGCCACATTTAACTATATATAAATTTGATATTATGCGCGTAACTATCCCTGTATGAAATTCTTTCATTCGAGTTCAAAACAGCGCAACATTAATACTTTCATTTGCAAATCCCCTTCGCATTTTAGGATGTAAATATATCTATTACCATGATAATCACTAACGTCATAAGTCAAACACAACACCCAGCGCGACAAGCATGCATCAGTGTCCGATGGTAAGACCACATGTTAGTTGTAACAAGCAAATCGGATCGAACAGGCAACTGCAAATCTAATCTTATAATAGAAAAGATGTCAAGGTATTAGAGAATTATAAACCCTATGATACTTGCTGGCACTGTTCTATCGCAACGCATAGACGAAGCAGCTTGAAAAATGATGGGCATTATAATTCCCACTCGCTTTTAGCAAGAATTACACAGCAATTAATTTCTGAATTAATCGACTTAGGCATCTTAGAATTAGCTTTGCGCCGATGTACAAGTC
>JAITLB010000085.1 GCA_031278175.1 Christensenellaceae bacterium | reverse complement strand
TTTTTATCAGGGAGCACTTCTTTGCCTGGCAAGGCAACGCTTGTACCGTCATCCATTATCACAGTAGTATTAGCTATTTGATTTTCATCGGCATGCGCTTGATTTTCTTGTGCAGCAAAACCATCATAAACAGCAAATATGACTATGTTGAGGAGTAGAAAAATTGAAAAAAGCGCAATAAAAAAAATGCGGGCTATTGGGAAAACGGTATTATTTTTCATCTAGGAGCGTTTTACATTGACCAGCGGCGATTTACCATTTGTAAATCGAGGGTGAATCTTGCATCCTTAACACAGTATTAAACCACATCGCGCTATAATTCGCGGTGCAAGAGGCAAGAATATAGGTCTTCTACATTAAAACAAAGCAATGTAGAGACACGCGATCAGAGGTCCACGTTGCAAATGTGGACGAAGGTATTATTTTCTGGGTGGGAAATGCTAGCAAGCCTGCAAATGTCTTGTACGTTGGCATTTAGTGAGCACAAAAGAGCATAACTAAAGAACAAGCATACCATCAAAAGAAAAAAGTGTTGCAAGGCAAGCAAACAAACAGCAAAATCCTATATATTATTATACTCTTAAAAGGCGGTATTGTCAATTAATAGACGATTTATTAAACTAATTGGCACTGGTTTAGGTTTCTAACTGTTACAAGCACAAACATTTTCAATTCTTTGCCACTCTCAACAACTTAGTATCGCAGAAAAATCAAAAGACGCAAAACAAATTCACTAAAGGAAATGTTAAAATTAATCTGTTGCAAAAAAAAGGCTTTGGGCTTGTGTTGCTAGGCAAGTAAGCAATTTGATTACTAATCTATTGAAAAAACCAGCAAAAAGGTCTATACTATAAATAGCGCAAATTTTAATAAGGAGACGCATTAATGAAGAAGTTTTTGATTATCGGATCAATAATGGTAATAGTGCTAGCGGCAGTCATTTTGACTGCATGTAATCCAGCTGCTGTAACTTTGTTGAGCCGTAAATATGATGGGGTACTGGGACAGTACAATGGAACAAAAATAGTTTTAGAGGATGGACTTTATTACTTAACAAAGAAGGACAAAGCAACTGGTACGGGGTATACTGAAATTTCAGTAATATCTGGCGACTCTTCGTACAATTATTTTGCGGTCAAGCAGAGCGAAGATGCTGGATACGGCATAATAAAGAGCGATGGCTCAACTATTTTAGGGAGTAGTGCTACATACAAGAGTGTTAGCGCGGTGGTAAGCAGTGATAAAGCGACACTCGGGTTTAAAATAAGAACAGCCGATTCTCTATATTTATATGTAGTTGCAAGCAGTGCGCAAATGCTACCAAATGAATTTTACAGCATCGATGATTCATTTTTTGGTAATCTTTTGTTAGCTGAAAAAGCAGTGGTTGATGAAGACGGTTTAGTAGAGCGAAAAGAGGTACTTCTCTCAACAGATGGCAGTGAAGTGTTAGTATCAGACTCTATAGTCCGCAAAGGATCTTCTAAATATCCAACAGGAGCTAGTTATCTATACGCAGCTGAGGTGGTGGATGCAGATAGCAAAGTAGTCACAGCTGCCGTCTCATCAATAGATGGAACAATCATAAAGAGCGATCTTAGCACTATAACAGCTTCAACAAACGGCGAATTTATATTACTTGGCACCGATGGTGAATATTCACTCGTAAAAGCCGACATGACGCTTGCTGACTATGAAGATAGAATTATCGGTCTGTATAATTGGATCGAGCCAGGGGACGGAACATCGAGTTATTATTTCCTGCGCTATTCACCAGAAAACGACGATGGACAACGCTTTTACTATTTAACCAACGAAAATGGTGTCGCGGTTACACCAACCGACAAATATACTTCAATGTATGGGCAACTAGGTGCGCTATTTAGACTAGGATATATTGACGCAACAACAGAATATGTCGACCTATTAACGCCAGCAGGGAAAGTAATAATTTCTAAAATAGAGGCAGATTACTCAAGCAGTTTGAGTGTTACAACGAACACTGATAAAGGTTATTACCTAGTAATTGATGAGACACAGGCAGAAATCAAAGCATATTCTACAAGCAAGGATGCTACGCTTAGTCTAACAGGTGACATGGCAGGATATTATGTTTCAAGTGTACCTAGCAGTAACGGTTCGCATCTTATCTTATTAAAAAACGAGGGTGGAGATCAGACTATAGCTTGGAATATGGAAAACAACACAGTCGTCTACAACGCAGACACGGTTATCTCCGTAAGCGGCGAGTTTACCATAGTTAATCTAGGTGATTCCGCTAATCCTAGCCGCTTTGTTGCATTGAGTGATGATTTAAGTTATTATTCAGGTTTGCCAGTCGATAGAAATCTTGAACCAGCAGACGCTGTGAACGCTACATATTCAGTGGCAATAACAACCGCTGTTTCGATATTTCCTCAAGGGAAAGGAGCTTCCGCTTCGGAGATTATAGCAAATCCAACCAAATACTCTGCAAAGACAGTTCAAATTAAAAGTGTTGTAGTAACTTATTATGTTAAAGGCGATAATTTGCACGCACAAAAGGCATATTATTTGTATTATAGATTATATCAAACATCGTCGAAATGGAATTTAATAAAAACTACTGGCGGCTATTCAACAGGTGCTTCTTCACTAGGCTCAAACGCTATAGCCGACCAGATAAAAACATATGATGATATTACAAGAGTAACTACAGTATATAATGTCACAGTAGAAGACGGAAATGTGGAAATAGCGGAATCATTTTCTACTAAGAAACTGTCAGCTAATGCCACTTTGTATTTATCCATAAATGGACAAAGATACATACTAGACAAATTGTCATCAGGACACGCTATTTATAACAGCGATGCCTCTAGACTCTTGCTTCCAGCAATTTATACAGTTAATTCAATTGATAATGACAATGTAATCGTAGTAAAAGGTAGCACTTTCGCTGTTCTTAAACTGACGAGCAAGTCGTATAAGATGGTTAGAAAATTCGAATACAGTTCAATAATGTTTTTTGGTTTAGATGGGTCGTATATAATGCGCGATCTTAAAACACAGACGTACTCAATATCAAACGCAAAACACAAGATACTAGAAAAGAATATAGTAACTTATACAGTCGCTGCATCCTACTATAGCAAAGATGCCTACAAAAATGCCTATGATGACGACAACCTGATTATGGCACTAGTAGTTCTACATTTGAAAACAGGAAAAGTGAAGATTTTAGAGCTTAGATTGCTTAAAGACGAAGCAACAAGATATGCCGAAAATAATTTGGCTGGAGAGATCAGCTAATTAAAACACAGTCCTCCCGCAGCGAACAAAATGCTGCGGGAGGCGGGATCGTCACAAAAGAGAGCATCTATTAACGCACTTTAGCAGGTGTAGAATGTGCTGATCCACCGATGAAAATGGGCGATCCCCTAAAGGCATGCATACAAACACAGTAAATATTGACAAAAATCGGTAGATAATATATAATATTAGAGTATGACTTATGCGCAAAAGCGGTAGTGTTAAGCAAAAGACTAGAATAATTGTTTTGGTCTAAGACAAGGGCTAAGGCCTGTTAAACTGCTTTTGAAGAGTTATACAAACCAAACACTCCTGACATGCTTGCAATAGAGCAATCCTCGCTTAGTTGCAAAGCTTAGCACTCGAAAAGCGTGGTCACAAATGGTAGGCATCAACAAGAGTTGCAAAAGCATTCTTGAGATAATAACTGTCTCAATACAACTTTTGCTAAAAGTAAAAACAATAAGAGATAACAGTTGTTTGAGAATATAACAGTTGTTTGAGGGATCGATGAAAAAGTCGTTGATAATAGCCTTAATATTTGCTACTATTTTAATTTTAACTGCGTGTTCGTCTGCCGATGCAAAAGCATACACAGTGCAGTTTGAAGTCAATGATGGAACAGCAATAGAGTCAGTAGTAACTGCAGAGATTAAAGAATTTCCCGTTTCAGTGCGCGAGGGTTATCTTCTTACGGACTGGTATCTTGATCCCGAGTTCAATTACAAGGCGACATTTCCGTACAAACCGTTAGGACAAACAGTGTTATATGCTAAGTGGGAAGCATCTTATTCTTTGACATATAGACTTGGTACAACAATTCACCAAATAGATTATTATTTAGCGGGCGATCCTGTTACCCCAATAAAAGATCCAGTACTAGAAGGCGGGAGATTTACTGGTTGGGAAGAAGAAATTCCGTCAATAATGCCAGCACGAAATGTCACAATAAACGGATCATTCACACCCGAGACATATTATATTTGTTTTGAGGTGAGTCAAGCTGCTGGTCTAGACACTGTTTATACCGGTACGACAGGAAGTTATAAAACAACCGATGATGGAGTTTCCATCAATTATCCATGCATATCGGTGCTCTATGGATATGCGTACGCGAATGCACTGAATGCCGTAAAAGCATCGCGCCCTGGTTATGATTTTGATGGTTGGACGTATTATGACTCAGAAAAGCATGAACGCTTTGATTTTGTTGCGTCAGCCACGTGGGATAGTTCAAAAAATTGGTTACTACGCCCTAAGTGGGTTCAATTCGGGACGCAGGGGCTAAAATTTTCTAAGATCCCGCATAATGACGAGAATGTTTGTATGGTTTCAGGTTATGAAGGACAATACGAACAAGTTATTGTGCCATCTACCCATGAAGGGAAAACCGTTATCCGCATTGATGCGGGTGCGTTCTCGGGATCTACGAACATAACAAGCATGACACTTCCAAGCACGCTAACACAGATAGGTGAAAATGCGTTCTTTGGTTGCAAAAACATAACCACGATCAATCTTCCAAGCTCACTAGAGACAATAGGTAAAGGTGCGTTTTCTGGTTGTGAGTCTATCATATCAGTTACAATTCCTAACGGCATAACGACAGTGCAAGCATTGACTTTTGCCGATTGTATATCTTTAAGAAAAGTCGAATTTCCACAAAACATTAATTTTATAAGGATTGAAGATCAAGCTTTCCAAAATTGTGTAGCACTTTTTGATTTTACGCTTCCCGAGTCACTTAAAATTATCGGCAAGTATGCGTTTGAAGGATGTTCAACTCTAACAAGCCTGCAGGGGATAATGACATCTAACCTAACAGAGATAGGTGATGGTGCTTTTAGAGATTGTGTAAAATTAGAAAAGGTGACATTTCCTAGCACACTTCAAACAATAGGCGCAGAGGCTTTTAAGAATTGCGAGAGACTATTACAGGTCGGTGCACAAGAGGGTTTGTTGTCTATAGGCGCTAGGGCGTTTATGAATTGTATTGTCTTACAGAGATTTTCAATACCGAAAACAACGACATCGCTAGGAAGTAGTATATTCCTCAACAATCCGACTACATTGCTTTATGTGCTAACAGTAGATGTTGCGAGCTGGCCAGATGGATGGTCTGCAGACTGGTGCCTAAAAAATGCAGATACAGGCGAAAAGCATCCATTAACAGCAACGACTGGATAGCGGACGCTTTAATTATTCCAACTTTAATCGTTGAAACAAGTGAATTGCGAGGGCCGAAAGCAGTGTTTTGATAAGAGCACTTCTTGCAAAAACCTGCTCCCAGCAAAAAGCAAAAACGCGCGATGATATTTTGAGTGCGTGACACGCTGCGTCTATCAATAAAGGGCAGATGGAAAGCCCAAAAACAAGCAATGCATGGATATTTTAAAAGTGCGCTGCTTGATACTCGTTCGTGAAGACTTTGCTGTTTTACATTTGAACCGTTTTTGAAGTCGTATAAAAAACCCCTAATTTATTAACAAGAAAACACTCACTAACGCTACTTTGTAGATAGTAGTATAGCAACGTTTGACGATTAGCATGTACAAGATATATAATTAAAGGAATGCTACTTTAAAAGGATTGAATACATGAAATTTGATATAGAGCTTGTAGGCAAAATTGGTTCCATGGCCTTAATAAATAACGCTCGTGACGACATAGATTATAATATCTTAGCATCCATTTCGCGCGAATTGAGGCCAGGGATGGTATGGATTACGTCAGGTGCTGTCGAGATTGGACGTCTAGATTATATGAAACGTTCTCGTGGCATGGAATTAAAAGGAGACGTTGAAGATGTCAAAACCGATTATGCTGCGCAAGGTCAACACGTTTTACTTGAGACATATAGACGTTTTATGGATAGCGCCTATTCACTGCGCCAATTTTTAGTAGAGCACCAACATTTTAATGACCCAGACAAGAGAGCGCATCTACGCGACGCGCTGATGCGATGCCCATCGCAAAGGGCTATTCCGATTGTAAATTATAATGATCCTGTCAGTTCAGCAGAAAATAGGAAAATGGAAATAAGCGCATTGCTCAAAAAGAATGGGAAGGTAGCAGAGTGTGTTGATAATGATGAAACAGCAGCGCAAATAGCGTGCTTGGTTAAACCCAAGTATTTGGTTATATTGACAAGTGTTGATGGCATATACACAGACATAAGCGATAAAAACTCACTGGTGAAAGAAATTTCAGGCAAGGACGCGCATGAGGTTATAAAAAATATAGAATATTATCAGGCAT
The DNA here is from genome assembly GCA_031278175.1 of Christensenellaceae bacterium. Taxonomy (GTDB): domain Bacteria; phylum Bacillota; class Clostridia; order Christensenellales; family DTU072; genus JAITLB01. The sequence goes on along the minus strand of JAITLB010000085.1, from coordinate 18,547 downwards.
TTTGTGATGGGGCAAGCAGACCAGGCGCAAACGGAGCGCGTTACAAGTTAGAATATGTCAAGGAGCCAATCAAGCAAGGAACAACAGTGTATATAGCAAGTAGCGCGCAGAAGATAGGAGATATTGTATCAGGCATTGCCACATCTACTGTAATTAGGGTGCGCTAATGATTGATAAAGAGCTTTTGTCATTAATTGACGGAAGTGGAAAGAAAATATTTGTATGTACACTGCTTAGTCTTTTGGGATTGATCGCAAACGTTACGATAACAGCAGGAATTTGCGTTGCCGTCAATTTAGTTGTAGAGCATGGCGATGCCGCATTATACATATTACCAGCAAATGCTATTATAGCAGGCATAATATTTAGATATTTGGTGACAGTTAGTGCGGGTAGAAACCGAGCGATACTAGGCGAGAGTGTCAAAAAGGCACTAAGAGATCGTGTTTTTAATAAGTTATTGGAGTTAGAGGGTTATGGTGATTTGGGCCTGGCTTCAATAACGCAAGTGGCACTAGAAGGCATAGAACAATTAGATTTATATTTTACTAGTTACTTACCACAATTCTTTTTTGCAATAACATCTCCTGTATTATTATTCATAATTTGCGCTTTTGTAGAGATAAGGGCCGCTGTCATTCTTTTGGCATGTGTTCCTCTTATTCCAGTGTCAATTATGATAACAGCAAAATATGCAAAGAGGATATTTGCTAAATATTGGACAAAATACACTACAATGGGCGATGGATTTTTAGACGGCATTCAAGGCTTAAATGATTTAAAGATATTCAATACAGACGCTCTAAGAGAAAAAAAAGGAGCCATTGCGGCAGAAGAATTTCGCAAGGTCACCATGAAAGTTTTAGTTATGCAACTAGCATCGGTTACCATCATGGATCTAGTCGCATTTGGAGGTGCTGGTGCAGGTATTGCAGAGGGCATATTAGCAGGAGAAGCTGGTGCGAGTGTTGGCGCTATTCTCTTTTTGGTTTTAATATCAGCAGAATTCTTTTTGCCGCTACGAGCATTTGGTAGTGCTTTTCATGTAGCGATGAATGGTGCGACAGCAGGAAAGAAGATATTATCCTTTTTGAGATATCAATCAATAGAGCGGGAGACTACCGAATACAAGGACGGTTCGCTAAAATTAGAAAACGTAAATTTTGCATATAGTGCTAAGGGCAACTACATTTTAAAAAATGCGAATTTAGAATTTGAAGAGCGTTCAATAACGGCGATAGTAGGTGCATCGGGTTCGGGAAAGACGACAATAGCAAAACTCCTACGTGGTGACATTGTCCCAACAGAGGGTTCAGTTCAAGCAGGCACACAAGAGATTTCCAAGATATCAAGAGAAAGTTTTTTTAATTCAGTAGCAACAATTAGTGACGCTACGCACATATTTAGCGGGACGATACATTCGAATTTTTTACTTGCTAATCCTTCTGTTTGCGAGCAGGAGATATGGGAAGCGCTTAGGCGGGTGAGGCTTGAAGAATTTGTAAGAGGTGATGGCGGACTAGAGAAAGCGATATTAGAAAATGCAGAAAATTTATCAGGTGGACAAAAACAGCGTTTAGCTGTTGCGATCAACCTTACAACACCAAAGCATGTATACATATTTGATGAAGTCACTAGTTCAATAGACGCAGAAAGCGAAAGCGTTATTATGAAAAACATTTACGCGCTAAAGCGGTTTGCAACAGTAATTTTAATAACGCACAGATTAAAAAATGCAACCGACTGCGACAAAATATATTTCATCGAAGATGGGCGAGCAAAAGAGAGCGGAACACATCGGCAATTGCTCGAGCGGGACGGTGCTTACGCAACACTTTTTACATTCCAAGACAAGTTAGAGGGCAGTTTAGATGAATAGAAGCCCTTTTAAGATTATGATAGCACTCGCCTTAAAGCTAGGTAGACTTGTGTGGGCTATGGCTATAGCTATTCTGATAGGTTCACTAGGGCATTTGCTAGCATCCGCAGTGCCCGTGCTTGGCGCGCTAGCTGTCGCCAAAATGGTAGGCTTTGACATAAACATATCCTATGCCGTCATAGGGATACTAGCAGTTTGTAGCGGTGCGATGAGAGGTGTGTTGCGATATTTTGAGCAATACTTCAACCATTATATAGCATTTAAACTGTTGGCAACACTGAGAAACAGCGCGTTTTCTTCTCTAAGGGCACTAGACGTAGCAAGACTTGAATCAAAGAAAAAGGGTGGGCTACTTACACTGTTAACAGCGGACATAGAGACGCTTGAAACCTTTTACGCGCACACACTCTCGCCTATTTGCATAGCACTCCTTACTTCCATTACAGGAGTAGTTGTCGTGTGGAGTCTAGCGGGCGCGCCGATGGCATTGGTGACACTGCTAAGTTATTTGCTTGTAGGTGTAGTGACACCGTATATCAATCATAAATCCTTAAACAAAACAGGTGCAAAATATAGAGATTCATTTTCAGAGTTCAATGCAAGTTTCTTAGATGATATTAAGGGTATAAGAGAAATTGTAGCATACAATGCTAAAGACATTAAGCTACGCGAGATGCAATATCGCGCGAGTGAATTAGTAGCGATTGCCCGCAACCATAATATGAGATCGGTAAGGGCTGCGGCATTGACTAATCTTACCATTTCAATGATGTCTATAATAGCTTTGACGGTGGTTATTGTATCAATAGAACAGCAATTAAGTTCCATGGGTGGTGTCATTATTGGATTCGTTGTCATACTAAGCACATTCGGACCTGTTGCTTCACTATCAGCACTCCCTAGCAATTTAGCACATACGTTTAAGTCCGCTAGTAGAGTGCTAGATTTGCTATCCGAGATGCCCGATGTGTCACCAGTAGCCAACGGTGAAAATATTGAATTTGAGTATCTTGACGTTAAAAATCTTGCTTGTGGATACAAGGATAAAGAAATAATTAAAGATGCGACGTTCTCTATTAAAAAAGGTCAAACAATTGCTTTAATAGGCGAATCAGGCTCAGGGAAAACCACAATATTAAAAGCACTTTTAAGAATACGAGAAAAAAATTCAGGTGATATATTATACAACGGTATAGATATATCTAGCATTAACACTGATTCGCTTTTAGACAATGTCACGTTAATAAACCAAACACCATATATTTTTGACGACACAATAGAATACAATCTGAAGGTAGCAGCCCCCGATGCGACACAGACCGAGATCGAAGCTGCGTGCGCTAGGGCTGCCATACACGACCTAATTATCGGATTGCCACAAGGATATTTAACGAGAGCAGGGATGCAAGGTAGTTGTTTCTCATCTGGTGAGAGAAAGAGAATAGGATTAGCGCGTGCGTTTTTAAGAAAAGGCAATCTAATTCTGTTAGATGAGCCGACTAGCAATGTCGATGCAATAAACGAAGGTATAATATTATCAACGCTAAAAGAATTAAAAAAGGAAAAGGCGGTAATAATAGTCTCGCATAATAAGTCGGTTGCTGCGTTTGCCGATATTGTGCTTAAACTAGAGAATGGAGTATTAACACCCCTAAATCAGGATTAACTACTTGACCGAAAACAATGTGACAAAATATCAAATAATTAACGGCACCTAAAATGCCTTTAAATTTATATAAAACAGTTTAATAGAAGGAGATACATTTATGAAGAGTATCAAGTTCAAGAAAATGGTTGCAACTGTGGCATTTACGAATACACTACAGACAACCATTCCCGCAACAGCACTGTACAGTGTTATGGAAGAGCATTTTCTGAATAATAAAACGGGCAAAATCCCGAAACTCTTGTTTATAGGTTACGATGGATGCATCGCCAATGCTCTAACAACACGAACAAACATAGATGAAAGTGCGATATTCACTTTGGCAAAAAGTGGTGGTCTATATCTAGGTAAAACTGGAGGCGCAAAAAAAGGCGGGCAAGAGACTTCTACAGCACCAGGGTGGGCTAGTTTGTTTACGGGCACGTGGGCCACAACGAATGGCGTTTATCATAATGACGATGAACTCGCTAAAACCATTTCTCCGATATTCTATACACTAGAATTCAAACAGATAAAATCGAAATTTTGTTTTTCTTGGGATCCACATAGATCAGTTACATACAAAAACGTAGCAGAAATGGCACCACAGATTTTTTGTCAGGCACAAGACGATGATGGCACATTTGACGCTATGAAAAAGAGTATTGAAGACGACTCAACACAAGCGATATTTGGTATTCTTGAATACTTAGATCACGCAGGCCACACATTTGGTTTTAGTGTATCAAAAGAAAAATATATTGAGGCACTATCAGATAGTGAAAGAGTTGCAAGCAAACTGATCGATATAGTAAACAAACGAAAGACACTAGACTTAGAAGATTGGTTGATAGTTATAACAACAGATCACGGTGGTGTTAATAGGGGGCATGGCGGACGAACAATAATGGAGTCAACGATATTTTTTGCATCGAATAAGAAGATCTTCTATTCAACCTAAATCGCAATATGCTCTCATTGCGAAGCTTTATTTAATTAAAGGGTGGAAAGGTAGTTTTAGATTAGCTCTAGCATATACCAATTGTTGTTATTACTTCGATTAATTGCGTTTCCACCGATCAGTTTGAATTCGTAAGTTTGAGCAAGCCGTTTAGGCATTAGAGCGGGGCAAGATTAAAGTTTAATAGCAGGCTCGCAAAAACATGCAAGTCCTCCATCCAAATGCCACTGTGAGCGCAATATGGCATCTGAAGTGAGGCTGAAGATAGACAGCGTTGTCTGGCTTTTGAAAGTTATGTGTGAAGTAATAAAGACAGATGATTAGTTTTTTGCACTCATCTCTCTTGAGCGCATAGCGCTTTATCCATTATATCGAGTGGCTTTTTATAGCAGTATCTAGATGTTACGTAATTGAGTCCCGACATAAACAATCCTGCAGTCAAAGAAATTGAGATATCGGGAAAGAATATTTAGTATGCCAAACAAGTGTGAGTAGAAGTCTAAATGGCGGTCAAGAAAAAGCGACCAAGCATCCATTGTGCGACAGTAACTTTTATATAAGAGCGCGCAATCCCAGCGACACTGAAATTAATATAAATTCCAGATACAATTATTAGAACGATAATGAGATGCGAGAAAGTCAGCATTTAACATGTGCAATGACACTAATATAACCTCAGCGCAACTTGCAACTAAGCACAGGATTTTCTTTGCAGCTACGACTCTAATCAATTGCAAGAAAACGAGCAGATGATTTTACTCTCACTGTAGCGCAAATCTATTGTAACAACTAGACTAACAGATGTCAGGTTAAAAAAAATATAATTTTGCTAAACAGGCAAGAAACACAAAGCACGTAATTAGCAATGCATATGGTCTCATTCATCAAAAGTTATGATCATAAATACAAAGGAAAGCAAAGAGTGAAAGGAAAATTTGCAACAAGAGATGCCATCAAGTTCGGTGCTAGCCATATAGTTACTCTAGTAATTGCTATAATCCCTATTATTTCTCTAGCGGATATGATGCCTCCCAGACTCTTGATGCTTTCTGGTGCAGGCGGGTCTAAGTGATAGTATCAATGGACATATTAAAGAAATTGATGCAGGTAGTGCCACCGCCACGAGTGATTATATAAATTGTGAGCGAGAATAAAATACTACAAAGATAGCAGCGAATACCCGTTTTCTCAAGTTGCTAATTTCGATTTTACTTATGGGCGGACGGAAATTTACAATTTATTCATATTTTGGTCGCGTTTTTTGAATTAACATTTGGATTTATCCGCAACCACGATATATAATATTAATGTGTACATAATATCGGACGCATGAGGATTGGTTTATGGAACGAATGATCGTTAAAGAAACGCCCAGTACGCTGGGGTATAAGCGAACAGTGTTCACACACTCTGCGACAACTGAAAGGTAGACGGAGTCGGAATACCAGCCAATCTAGGGGTTATCCCGAAAGGCATGCCCCAGCCGCCCGTTGGGCGCAAGGCAAACGGGCGGAGCCCGCAGACAGTTAAATCTTCAAACTAGGAGCAAGAATAATTTATGGTTGATAATCGAAAAGAAACGGAACGCACCGAACTGCATCGCGCAATTTGGGGTATTGCCAACGATTTGCGCGGTTCTGTTGACGGCTGGGACTTCAAACAATATGTTCTCGGCATACTGTTCTACCGCTACATATCGGAGAACCTATCGGGGTATATCAATGCTGGGGAGCGCGAAGCGGGCAAACCCGCTTTTGAGTATGCGAAGCTACCAGACAGCGAAGCGGAACCAGCCCGCGAGGATTTAGTTGCCACGAAAGGATTTTTTATCCTGCCGTCAGAACTGTTTGAAAACTTGCGGGCGAGGGCTTCAAACGACCCAGACCTCAATGTCACGCTCGAAAATATATTCAAACACATAGAAGCATCGGCGCAGGGCACACCGAGCGAAGCCAATTTCAAAGGGTTGTTCGATGATATTGACGTAAACAGTAATAAACTCGGCGCAACGGTTGCAAAACGCAACGAGCAAATCGTCAAGTTGTTGAACGGCATCGGCGAAATGAAACTTGGCAATTATAAAGAGAATACCATTGACCTGTTCGGCGATGCTTACGAGTATCTGATGGGTATGTACGCGAGTAACGCGGGAAAGAGCGGCGGCGAGTACTACACCCCGCAGGAAGTTTCCGAACTGCTCACCCGCCTGACGATAGTAGGCAAAACCGTGGTAAATAAGGTATACGATCCCGCATGCGGCTCGGGCTCACTTCTGTTAAAATTCGCAAAAATCCTAGGCCGGGAAAACGTCCGCAAAGGTTTTTTCGGGCAGGAAATCAACCTAACGACCTACAACCTTTGCCGTATCAATATGTTCCTACACGATATTGATTATGACAAATTCGATATAGCGCACGGCGACACGATGCTTGAGCCGAAACACTGGGACGATGAACCGTTTGAAACTATCGTTTCCAATCCGCCATACTCGCACACTTGGGTGGGCGATGGCAACCCGCTGCTCATCAACGACCCGCGCTTTTCACCCGCTGGTGTACTTGCGCCCAAGAGCAAGGAGGACTTCGCGTTTATAATGCACGGGCTTTCGTGGCTTGCCGCAAGCGGCACGGCTGCGTATGTCGTGTTTCCCGGCATACTCTATCGCGGCGGTGCGGAGCAGAAAATCCGCAAGTATCTCATAGACTATAACTTTGTGGACTGCGTTATCCAGTTGCCGGATAACCTCTTTTTCGGCACGAGCATAGCAACGTGCATAATGGTTATCCGCAAGGGCAAGAGCGATAACGCGACCTTATTCATCGATGCGAGCCGCGAGTGCGTAAAGGTCACGAACAGCAACAAGCTGACCGTAGACAACATTGACAAAATCGTTGCGGCATACACAACCCGCGAGAGCGCGGATTATTTTGCTCGGCTTGTGCCGAACAGCGAGATTGCGCAGCAGAGTTATAACCTATCCGTATCCACATATGTCGCGCAAGAAGATAAACGCGAAACCATTGACATTAACGCGTTGAATGCCGAGATTGCGCGTATTGTCGCCCGCGAGAACGTGTTGCGTCTAGAGATTGACGCGATTATCGCGGATATAGAGGGGGGCTGATGTATGAGCGTAAGCAATGTTATATTCAAGGCCGAGGAGGAGAAAATCTCCGATGATGTGCGCTTTGACGAGGGAACCGTCTGTCTGACCTTAGACCAAATGACTATGCTGTTTGATAAATCGCGTTCAACAATAAACGAGCATATCCGTAGCATATATACGGAGTGCCAGTTTGCGGAGGGAATGTCCAAAAGAAAAATCGGAAATTCTGATCATCCTACGAACCCCGCAAATCACTATAACCACGATGAGATCTCTGTAGGGTATCGCGTCAAGTTCTTGCGCGACACACAGTTCCGTAAATGGGCGACCATTCGACTGAACGAATATCGCAAAGGGTTCACCATAGTGGGCGAGCGGCTAAAAAACGATGGAGAACGATATTTTCGCGAATTGTTACAGCACATCCGCGACATCAGGATCAGTGAGGGCAACCTATACTATGAGGTGAGAGATGTCTATGCCACTGCAATCGACTATAACCCGAAAGCCGAGAACAGGCGGGAATTTCCCGCAACCGTGCAGAACAAAATGCACACCGCCGCTCATAACCATACTGCCGCAGAGGTGATTGGTGAGCGTGCCAATAGCGAAAAACCGATGGAATACAAGACGAACTATAAAGGCGACTACATCGCAAAGGACACAGTTAAGGTTGCCAAGAACTATATAAGCGGGTGTGAGTTGCATGTTTTGAATCTACACGTATCGCATCTCCTCGAATTCACCAAATTGCAGGTGTTAGATGAGCGGACTATGACAATGGCTGAATGGGTAGCAGAACTTGACCATCAACTGTTGGGTAACCGATGCGAACTGCTTACGGGCAAGGACCGAATAGCGCATAAGAAAGTAGCAGAGAAAGCCGAAAAGGAGTTTGAACTCTACCGCGCCCGCAAAATGTGCCAGCTTGAAGGTGCCTTTGGCCGAGCGCTAAAGGCGATCGGTCAAAGCGACGGAGATGGGGGAAAACAATGAGCCATCTAGAAAACCTTATAACTAAGCTTGCCCCTAATGGTGGAAGTTTGTGATGCTAGGTGATATTGCCGTCAGGACTAAGGGGACAATGGTAACAGCCGCGCAAATGAAAGCGCGTGGCAAGCTGAACGGCCCCGTCAAGATTTTCGCGGGAGGCAAGACTGTTGCCTACTTTGACTATGCCGATTTGCCCGAAAGGGACGTGAACACTTATCCGTCCGTGGTTGTGAAATCGCGTGGGGTGATTGAGTTTGAGTATTACGACAAACCTTTCAGCCACAAGAACGAGATGTGGGCATACCATAGTGAACAAGAAGATGTGGATATAAAATACCTTTACTACTTTCTGAAAACGCAAGAGGATAAACTGCGCGAAAAGGCGGCCAGTATGGGTGCGTTTCCGCAGATAGCCATACCAGATACCGAGAACCTCCGCATCCCCCTCCCACCTCTCCGCGTCCAGCGTGAAATTGTTGAGATACTCGACAAGTTCACGGAGTGTACCGCTGAGCTTGCAACCAAACTTACAGCTGAGCTTACAGCGAGAAAAAAGCAGTACGAATATTACAGAAATGCACTTTTTACATTTGACGAAAAGCGTGAAACACTCACGCAAAAAGACGAGGCTGGAGAGAACAATGAGCCATCTTGAAAACCTTATAACTAAGCTTGCCCCTAATGGTGTGAAGTTTGTGATGCTGAGTGATATTGCCGTCAGAACTAAGGGGACAACTATCACAGCCGCCCAAATGAAAGCGCTCGACAAGCCGAACGGACCCGTCAAGATTTTCGCGGGCGGCAAGACTGTTGCCTACTTCGACTATGCCGATTTGCCCGAAAGGGACGTGAACACTTTTCCATCTGTGGTCGTGAAATCACGTGGGGTGATTGAGTTTGAGTATTACGACAAACCTTTCAGCCACAAGAACGAGATGTGGGCATACCATAGTGAACAAGAAGATGTGGATATAAAGTACCTTTACTACGTTCTGAAAACGAAAGAGGATAAACTGCGCGAAAAGGCGACCAGTATGGGAGCGTTTCCGCAGATATCCATACCAGATACCGAGAACCTCCGCATCCCCCTCCCACCTCTCCCCGTCCAGCGTGAAATTGTTGAGATACTCGACAAGCTCACGCAGCTGACAGCTGAGCTTACAGCTGAGCTAACAGCGAGAAAAAAGCAATACGAATATTACAGAAACACACTCTTGAAATTTGACGAAAAACGTGAAACACTCGCGCAAAAAGACGGGGACGGAGAGAATAATGAACCATCTTGAAAAACTTATAACCGAGCTTTGTCCCAATGGGGTGAAACACGTCAAGTTAAGCGAAATCGCTGAAATGGCGCGAGGTGTCCGTGTAGTCAGAAGTCAGCTTTCCGATAGCGGGGAATATCCTGTTTATCAGAACAGTATGACTCCGTTGGGGTATTACGAAGAAACCAACTGCCCTGCGAATACACCTTTCATCATTAGCGCGGGCGCGGCGGGTGAAATAGGTTTCTGCGACGTAGATTTTTGGGCAGCTGACGACTGCTTTTACTTCGTCTGTCCCGAAAGCCTTAACAGCAAGTTTCTGTTCTATGCACTGATGTGCCAGCAGAAACTTCTGGTTTCAAGGGTAAGGCGGGCGAGTGTGCCGAGATTGGCGCGGACGGTCGTTGAACAACTCCGCATCCCCCTCCCGCCTCTCGCCGTGCAACGTGAAATTGTCGGGATTCTCGACAAGCTCACGGAGTGTACCGCTGAGCTTGCAGCCAAACTTACAGTTGAGCTTACAGCGAGAAAAAAGCAGTACGAATATTACAGAAATGTTCTCTTGAAATTTGACGAAAACCGTGAAACGTTCGCGACAGACAGACAGGCAGACTGGCTGCCGCTGGGCGAGATAGGGCGAGTAGCGATGTGCAAGCGGATAATGAAAGCTGAAACGTCCTCTGACGGCGATGTTCCTTTTTATAAAATCGGGACATTCGGGAAAACCGCCGATGCGTTTATATCTGCAGAAACTTACGAATGGTACAGGCGCGATTACTCCTACCCCAAGAGAGGTGATGTGTTAATTTCAGCGGCAGGCACAATCGGCAGAGCGGTTATCTTTGATGGTGAACCAGCATACTATCAGGACTCAAACATTGTGTGGCTTGAACACGATGAAAGCAAAGTCCTGAACAAGTATCTGTACTACTGTTATCAACTTTCGCCATGGCACGTTTCAACGAGCGGAACGATAGCACGTTTGTACAATGCCAATATCACAAAGGCGGGCATCCCCGTTCCGCCGCTTGACGAGCAAGAGCGCATTGTCGGGATTCTCGACAAACTCGATGCACTCACAACTAACCTAACGCAGGGGGTTCCCGTCGAAATCGCCGCCCGCAAGCGGCAGTACGAATATTACCGCGATAAACTTTTAACATTCAAGGAGTGCGCCTGATGAACCAAGTGAACATAGTTGCAGAAATGCCGCTTGAAACCGTTGTTGCCGAATATACCCCAGTCCGCAGCCACTCGGACGCTTACCAGTCCGAGGCGATGCTGGAGGCGGAGTTTATACGTCAGCTTATCGCGCAGGGTTACGAGCACGTGAATATAACGAGCGAAGCGGCATTAATCGAAAACCTGCGCTACCAACTTGCGCGTATTAACGATATGACATTTGCAGACACAGAGTGGCAAAGGTTCTTTGGGACATGCATCGCCAATGCAAACGAGGGGGTTGTCCAAAAGACGCGCCGCATTCAGGAGGACTATGTTCAGACTTTTAAGCGCGATGACGGGACAACGAAAAATGTCTATCTGCTCGACAAGAAACATATTCACAATAACCGTCTGCAAGTGATAAATCAGTACGCAGTCGAGTCTGGGACGTATAAGAACCGCTATGACTTGACTATTCTCGTCAATGGTCTGCCGCTTGTGCATGTTGAACTTAAACGTCGCGGTGTCGCTATCCGCGAGGCATTCAACCAGATCAACCGCTATCAACGCGACAGCTTTTGGTCGGGGTCGGGACTGTTTGAGTACGTTCAGATTTTCGTCATCTCGAACGGCACGAACACCAAGTATTACAGCAACACCACACGCGAGCTTTCCGTCAAGGAGGCGGCGGGCGCACAAAAAACCAAGAAAACGTCCAACAGTTTTGAGTTCACGTCTTTTTGGGCGGACGCTAGCAACAAAGTTATTGCTGACCTTGTGGACTTTGCCAAGACATTTTTTGCAAAGCACACGATTTTAAACATCCTCACGCGCTATTGCGTATTTACGAGCGATGAACTGCTACTCGTTATGCGTCCGTATCAAATCGCCGCTACGGAGCGGATTCTGAACCGCATGGAGATATCGAACAACTACAAAAAATACGGTTCCATTGACGGCGGCGGCTACATCTGGCACACTACAGGCAGCGGCAAGACACTCACGAGTTTCAAGACCGCACAGCTTGCCACGGAGCTTGACTATATCGACAAAGTTATTTTCGTTGTTGACCGCAAAGACCTTGATTATCAGACGATGAAAGAATATGATCGCTTCGAGAAAGGCGCGGCGAACGGCAACGCTTCCACGCGGATTCTGACCCGCCAACTAGAAGATAGGGACGAAAAGGGCAATCCACATACTTACAGTCTTATCGTCACTACTATACAAAAGCTCATCGTGTTTATAACTAAGAATAAGACGCACGATATTTTCAGGAAACGCATCGCGCTTATATTTGATGAGTGCCACCGCTCACAATTCGGCGATATGCACACAGCGATTACAAAAGCGTTCAAGAACTATCATATTTTCGGCTTTACGGGTACACCAATTTTCGCCGCCAACTCGTCAAGCGGAGGCAACCTGTTTTTGAAAACGACAGAGCAGGCATTTGGGGACAAGCTTCACAGCTATACGATTGTTGACGCGATTAACGATGGGAATGTCCTGCCGTTTCGCATAGATTTTATCAACACGGTCAAGGAAAAGGACGGCATAGCGGATAAAAAAATCAGCGCGATTGATGAGGAACGCGCTCTATTAGATTCTCACCGCGTATCGCTCGTGACGGATTACATTCTTGCGCACTTTGACCAAAAGACGAAGCGGGGTGAGCATTACGTGGTCAAGGGCAAACGGCTTGCTGGGTTCAACTCCATATTCGCCGTGTCGAGCATACCTGCGGCCAAGCTGTATTATGAGGAGTTCAAAAGTCGTAGCCACGGTTTAAAAGTCGCTACTATTTTCAGCTACACCGCAAACGAGGAAGATGCGGACGAGGGATTTGACAACGACAGGGTTGATAAGAACAGTCGCGATTTTCTTGAAGCGGTCATCGCTGAGTATAATGCGATGTTTGCCACCAATTTTGACACCACTGCGGATAAATTTCAGAATTACTATAAAGACCTCTCGCAAAGAGTAAAGGACCGCGAGGTTGACCTGCTCATCGTAGTGAACATGTTCCTCACGGGCTTTGACGCAACGATGCTTAATACGCTGTGGGTGGACAAGAACCTCCGCCAGCACGGATTGATACAGGCTTTCAGTCGAACCAACCGCATACTCAACAGCGTCAAGACATTCGGCAACATCGTCAGTTTCCGCGATCTAAAACAGGCGATGGACGATGCGATAGCTTTGTTCGGCAACCGCGAGGCGGGCGGCATAGTTATTATCCGCACGTTCCGTGAATATATGGAAGGTTACGAAAAAGATGGCGAATGCAAGCTGGGATATATTGAACTAATCGAAAAACTCACGGCAGTTTTTCCTATCGGCCAGCGGATTATAGGCGAGGAAAATCAAAAGGAGTTTATCAAGTTGTTTGGCGCGATACTTCGTCTTAGGAACGTGCTGACAACCTTTGACGAGTTCGAGGGCAACGAGATAATTACCGAGCGTGATTATCAGGACTATCAAGGCATGTATCTCGACCTGAAAGACAAATTCCGTCCTGAAGGAGGCGAACTCGAGGAAATAAACGATGACATTGAGTTTGAGCTGGAGCTGATCAGGCAAATCGAAGTTAATATCGACTATATCCTTATTCTCGTAGCCAAGTATAAGGGTAGCAACTGCAAGGACAAGAACATACTCGACAACATCTATGCCGCTGTACGATCAAGCGTCAGGCTCCGTAGCAAAAAAGAACTAATCGAGGAGTTCATAAGCAAGGTAAACGTGCAGACGCAGGTTGAGGAGGACTGGCGGGAGTTTGTCCGAGAGGAAAGGGATCGCGACTTGCAAAATCTCATTATTGAGGAAAACCTCAAAGACGGCGAAACGCGAAAATTCATTGAGAACGCTTTCCGCGATGGTGCTATCAAAACGACAGGGGCGGACATTGATAGAATTCTGCCGCCTGGGACGCGTTTCGATGGCGGCAAGAGAGCAGAGAAAAAACAAGGGGTAATCGCAAAGCTCCTGAAATTTTTTGAGAAGTATTTTGGTGTTGTCTGATAGTCGAGCAGGTTTTAAGTTGAATGGTTAGAAACATACAACCCATCTTGACAAAATAGAACCATCTGAAATGTTGTGTTTAAGGCACAAAGCTCTTAACGAAGATGGATTGCATATACTCTTTAACTACACTTAGGCTAAACTCTTTTGAATAAGCGGAGTTAGTCGACTTATTACGAAAACACTTAAGTCCGTACAAGTCGTAGCACTGGTGTCATTTGTAAATTGTGGAAGTGGTAACTCCCAACTTGTTCGCTACCTCACTAGCGGACTTAAGCCCACTAGTGAGATCTGCAAGTGCAAGTTTTATAGCACCTACACCATGTCTTCTCTTTCTCATATGAGATACCTCCAAAGTTTTGCTGTTTTGTTTTTTTGCGTGTCCTCTTTAGTTGCAGCAGAGCATTTCATTATAATTTTAATGCTTTTCTGAAATACAATCCTTTTGTTATCCAGTTATGTACAGCCCTACCCTTGATTTTCCGATATTTTCTAGATATAATATAATCAATAAATTATTGGGAGTGATTATACATTGCGAGTGATGAATCATTAACGATATCACAGACGACTTATTATTTGCAGATATCTGATAAGACCGTTAGGCGACTAATAAAAAACAATCTTTTGATTGCGTCAAAGGTTGGGGATCGTGCTTGGAGGATTAAATTACAAGATATTGAGAATTATTTGAATGCACATGCCAATAGCAAAAAACTGACATAAATGAGGAATAAGACATGAAAAATACTAAAATTAAGTTCGTATCATTATTCTCGGGTTGTGGCGGCCTTGACTTAGGATTTGAACAGGCTGGGTTCCAACGCATCTGGGCGAATGATTTTGACGAAAATGCCCAAGCGGTTTACAGACTTAATCTCGGTGAAATTGATGGAAGAGATATTCTTACTGTTGATGAAAGCGAAATACCAGTGGGCGATATTTTAACAGCGGGATTCCCTTGCCAACCTTTTTCCAACGCTGGGAATAGAAAAGGTGTGGATGACTCAAGAGGTATGCTTTATAAAGAGTGCTTGCGCATCATTAAAGCAAAGATGCCAAAAGTAATCGTGTTTGAAAATGTTAAGGGGATACTTTCATCTAAGTATATTGATGGTCGCAACTTGCCCGAAGTCATAAAAGAGGATTTAGAAACTACATTTGATGAAAATAACATTGGATACAATGTTGTTTATAGAGTTCTTAACGCTAGTGATTATGGTGTCCCACAAAACAGACAGCGGGTTTTTTTCGTAGGTGTAAGAAAAGATTTAAATATAACATTCACATTCCCAAACGAGCAAAGAAATAAAACAAATCTAGTCCTTAATCAAGTTTTACATATTCCAGCAGAAGTTCCCAATCAAGTCCATTGGGGATTATCACCACAAGCACTAGAAATGTTAGAATATATACCTGAAGGTGGTTCTTGGAAAAACGTTCCTTACGAACACCTAGCACCACGCTTTAAAAAAATTCGAGATAACATGAAAAAGTACCACTCGCCAAATTTTTACAGACGCTTTTCCAGAGCGGAGATATGTGGTACTATTACAGCATCTGCACAACCAGAAAACTGTGGCATTATTCATCCAACATAAAATAGGCGCTACAGTATTAGAGAAATTGCACGAATACAGACGTTCCCAGATAATTTTAAATTTATCGATGGAACATTAAAAGATATTGTTGCAATGTATAAAGTTATTGGCAATGCCGTGCCCCCAACACTTGCTAAAGCACTTGCTACAGCAATAATGGAACAGGTTTTTGAGCAGAAAAATGGACACGGATAAAGCATGCCTTTAAGGTCTCATTATTGGAGGTGGAATTTGGGGAAATTTTGAAGGCTGTTGCTTTTTTGATTGCGGCAAGACTTGACCTATTAAATAGAAATAGACCACTGGGCAAAATGAGTAGCATTATTGAAAGCTATTTGGCTGAATCCCCAGGCGCTTCAGTTAAAATTCCAGTTCACGATTTGTTTACTCCAATTATTATATCATTGGAGAATCATGCCGCTCTAGTGGGGGCAAACAATCCGAATGTTTATAAAAGGCTGATAACAAAAGACGCATGTAACCCTTACAAAATATTTGTTCGTCCAATTACGGAGGATGACCTGAAATGAAAAAGAACGAGGTTGCTCATTATCCAGAAATAACAAGATTTATTGAGACCCAACTTAATAGTAATTTTCGTGCAAAATACATGTCAAACATCTCCATTTTTTGGAAAATGGCGAACTGACATCAAAAATTGAAGAACTCATTTTAGAGCATCCTGAAAAATGTGGTTGCTTGCACTCATTTTGTAGAAAAACACCACCTTTAAACTTGGATATTTTTGGCATAATCACAGATGGTTACAAATTTGAAATCGTTATTTTAGAAGTAAAACTCCGTGAAAATGTTGGACTTGCGGAGTCGTCTCAACTGCTAGGCTATACCATCGTTTCTGACGCAAAGTATGGTTTGCTAATAAATATTGATTCAGGGGTTAGTAGACGTTTAACGGGCATATTAACATCAGAGATGGATGTTTCTAAAATTGTTCAAAAAAAGCCAATGGCGAGATATTCGAGCAATTACTTGGTTTTATGCAATGAAACACTATAATAAACAATTTTGAATACAGTAATCTTGGTCAAATGTGGTCATTATCTGCATTAAGCGATTCATTAATAAAGCGATTTTGCGAATAATGATCTGGATACTCTTTACCCATTTGTTTTATGAAGTAACACTACCTTGAGCCAACTATGTCAACATCTTAATAAAGGTTTAAACACACCAAAATCGTTGAATTGTTAACAAGCAAGTACTGGTATTCAGGGTTTCATACATAGTATCTATCACATATATTAGAACTGAATAAAAGAGACAAGGAACCCAAACCGCTTAGGAATTGCATCGGAAATGAGCTTTACAATTATAAAATGGGAGAGACATTCTCGATAAATACAAAAATCCTGGGCGAAATATTGTTAATGACTTTATTAACGAAAATGGAACAAAGTGCGATTATTAACGATGTGAAATTTGGGGACGATTGCAAAAGGCAGAAGATAAAGTTTAGAACAACAAAGGGGTTGAAGTTAAGTTTTCTCTTGTAACAACGTAAATTTTTTAAAACTGTGAATATTATTGTTGTCATCAAATAAATATAATATTTTATAATTAATAGTAATATGGTTCGTACGAAAATAGCACATTTATTTGATGCGCAAAAGATACAATTTTAAAAAGCATATAAGGACAAGAAAAAACTTAGATCTTTCCCAATATATGATAAAATATCAGATTTGCTTAGAATTAATAACAATGTTCACAACCTTAAAAACGGACATTGCTAACAAGCGCGCGTACGCTGCGGGAATCTAGGTTGTGTAGTTGAAGCATATTTTATTCTAGTTTTCAAGTGTGTATTTATAATAGCATCTCACAGTGCAAGTTTTTGTCCTTTTTAGGGTGCACTATTGACATATACGACCAATAGTTTTATAATATACTTTACTGATATCAAAATGCAGATTTAATGTGAATTTATTATACATTTTTCGTTTTGCAATTACGCGTATTGATGTTAGAATTCTTAATTGAGACGATACCGAGGCACGGAGTGTCTTGTATTGTTGCAGAGGAAACGTGAACGCGAAATTGTTTAAAGTTTTAATCTTAATTTTGACACCATTAGTAACTTTACTAGTATTATCGACACTAACCTCTTGTGGCGATGCAATCTCGCGCTTTAACGATGGTTGTACAGCAACGGAAGACGGGTTTGTATATTATAATAGATACACAAATGATGGTGCACATATTGTTGAATTACCAGATGTTGAAGAATTAGTTATTCCTGAATACCTCAATAATGAAAAAGTTAAAGGTATAGGATATCGTTATACAGAACTAGGTTATGTGAAATACTATCTTGTAGTTAGTGAAAACACAAAAAAGCTGACGATTCAACATCAGTTTCTGGTCCAAGACATGGCACCTCATTATTATGCTGACTTTCCTAATTTAAAGACTCTTGTATTCATTGATTTTCTGTATTGTAACGCTGTGTCCAAAACAGAAGAATTATTGGTTACTTACCATATTGGGAAAGCGGACAAATCCAAACTACCTAATGTAGAGTTGAGAAAGACTAATCGCGAATTTAGCTTAGATGAATTCATATCAAAAACAATCCTAATCCCTGATTATGTAAAAATAATAGAAACTGATGTGTTTGCGGCCTTAATTGATGTTGTTATTAAAACCACATATGAAAGTCAGCCAGTAGGTTGGCAAGATGGCTGGAATGGTAATTGTGAAGTTGAGTGGGGCGCAGAAATAAAATATAATTAGAGGATGTAATCATGATATTGTGCAATAGTAAATTTGTTTTAAAAATCTGTATTATAATAATAATTATAGTTCTCATTTTTTCAGTAGTTCCAGACAGAACCAATTATAGATCAAACGCTGATGATTCTGGCGAGTCAAATCTACCACCTAGTGAT
>JAITLB010000013.1 GCA_031278175.1 Christensenellaceae bacterium | reverse complement strand
GGAATGGTTACAAAATAACGTATGCAGCAGATAGTAATGCAGGCACACCCTCCATTGACCCTACTAGTCAGAGCTATAATATAAGAGAGGTGCAAAACAGCTGGACATATCATTCTTTTTTGGTAGCGCATCTGAAGGGGGGCACAATAAGAGATTTAAATTTTGAAATTACGGGAAAGAAGCATTTGTATACATGGGCAGGAGAAACGAGTGATTATGGTTTTGCCCTAGGTGCAATTGCTGGTGTAGTTGACGAGGGTAGTGTAATTGACAATGTTAGCGTCACTTTTGCTACAACTGCGCGTGTTATATTGAGTGTTGTATCATCAACAGCGAAAGACAGTGCTACGTGTAGTCTCTCCTCAATAGTGGGCGGTATAGTCGGTGTTGTGAATAGCACAACAAACAATACAGATGTCGTAAAAAACTGTAGCGTAACAATGGAAAACGGTAGCATAATAGCTGCGGATGGTTTTGAAGGTGATAGTAATGCTGCTACTGCTACTGGTGGAATTGGATATGCAGGAGAAGTGTCCGTTGGTGGTATAATTGGTGCTATATGGGGAGGCGGTGGGACACTCGAACTCACAGATAATATGTTAACGGGCGGATCGCAGACCGCTTTATATGCAGGTCAAGGTTCTGTTCCTACTAGTGGTGGAACAACAGAGTTAGGCAATTCTAATCAAGCCGCAGCTGGGCTTATAGGTGCTATATACTCTAGATCTGCAAATGCTAGCGTCACAGTAGATGGCTTTATATTCAATTATAATGGCATCGTTGCAGTAAGAGACCTTAGAAAACCATTTTCAGGAGCAACATACGGTGTGCTTTCAGCGGGATTTGTAGTGGGCCGCGCGGATAGTGGTGCTGAGATGACGTTTAAAGGTATTTACGCGTCTAAAGATATCACGGGTGTTATAAAATATGTCAATGTATATACTGCAAACAGTGGTAGAATCCCTGATAATGCAACAGCGAGCAATTATCAATATAGTAGTTTTGCAAATGCTGGAACAGAGAAGGCAACATTAAATGATGCTACCAATTTTACTACGGAATATGAAACAAACGCTGGTGTTTGGGTCGGGCACTGCTCATCTACAACCTGGAAAAATAGTGCCTATATTCAGCGACCGTCTGTTAATATCATGACTGGCGGAAGTGCTTTTACTGATCAGTACACACTAAAATACACAAGTATAATAAATGGGACTGTTTCGTTTGAATCGACTATATCCACAACTAATAAGTATTTTTCAGCTTTTGTAACTAATAATAGTACATCGCTGTTATATAATACACCAATTAAAACGTATACAAATACTTTTGATAAAAACCATAGTATGACGCTGTATGACATGTATTATATTTCAGCAAGTGATAAAATAAAAATAACACCTGAGGCGCAGTCGGGTTCAGATTCGTATAGTAAAGTCTATGATGGTTCGGGTGTTGCAATTGCATATACACTAAGCGAGACTACCAATGGGTGGACCCCTGAAGAGTTCATGAGTGCCTCGACAACCAGTATATTTAAAATAAGTGAGTATTATGTTAATGCTTCCGCCCAATTAGAGGGTGAAAAAACGCTAGGGACATCGCTCTCATATACTACCACGTATATAAATGCTAATAATTCTTCTGAGGTCTCGTATCTAGTAAGGGCATCCGTCAGTGCGGCGGGGTATTCAGTGTTGAAATATTATAACAACACTAGCATTCCAACACATGGCGTTTGGCAAACGGATAATATTGATCGCAAAATCACAATTAAACAAAAAGGCTTAACTGTAAACTACGATGGTACTACAAACTACACCTATAATGGCACAACAATAACTAAAGCAGCGAGTGTAGATACAGGTGTAAATAATGAGACGCTAACAGTAGTTCTTCAAAACAATGTGCTAACTAATGCAGGAGAATATAAGATTTCTGCAACTGGATTATTGGATAGAACAGGGCTTGCTCGCAATTATATGATTAGCACAGATCCAGGTCAGACGGTTAATGTTTTGCCTAAGGGAGTTGAAATAACTTTTTATGATCTTACACACACTTATGATGGTAATACTAAGATCGCAACAGCTAGCGTGGCAACGGGGATTGGCGGACAAAGTCTAGGAGTTACTTTAAATAATAAAGAAAGGCGCGATGCAGGATCACAAGTGGTCACAGTAGCGGCATTAGTGGATGGCACTGGCAGTGCCTCAAATTATAAGTTGCCTGATACAGCGCCGAGTGCTACACTTACAGTCAACAAAAAGGTGCTAACCCCAACGTTTGGCGGAGGGGTTTCGCCTGTATATGACGGGCAAGAGCATACAATAACAGCAACTGTTGATACGGATGTGTCGGGCGAGACTTTAACTTGTCAAATGGAAGGCATGTCAGCAGTAAATGTAGGATCTTACACGGCTAAAGTAACTGCGCTGTCGGGCGACTCTAATTACGTAGGCAATTATATACTAACAGGTACAGCAGTTGACTTAGTAAAAGCGTGGGCTATTACTGTGCGCACTTTAACTGTGTCACCCAAATCGGGGCTCACAAAAGTTTATGACGCGAGCAATATTGTATTAACTAATGCGGATTTTGAATACTCAAACCAAGTAGGTTCTCAAATTCCTGGCTTTGACGGAGCATTAGGTGTTTCCTCCGCCCAAAGTGCGAATGTAGGCACATATAACATTACAGCTGGCAATCTAAGTTTAATTGACAACGAACAGAGTGGGTTTTTAAAAGACAATTATACACTGACAATAAATATCACTAACTTTACTTATACAGTCACACCAAGACCTATAACTATTGTAAAGGTTACAGATGCTACGGTAACGATCTCTAAGACGTATGACGGGTCTACCAGCTCGGGCGCTTCTTTGACTAGAGGCACACATTATAAAATCAATGGCATAGATGATGAAACTGACACAACTGTAGCACAACGCATCGTAGCGGAAATTACAGGTGTAGAAATAAATGCAGTATATAATTCTAAAAACGTGTCGGAGGCAGATAAAACTGTTGCTACATTCGGTGCTCTCCTAACAGAAACTGGATATATTAGCACAAACTACACTTACACAGCAAATTTGCAGTTGGAGTATTCTGGGGCATCAATTAACGCTAGATCGTTAACAGTTACCCCTTACAGTAATATTAGTAAAACCTATGGCGAAACTGATCCAGATTTCGGGCGGAGTTTTGAGTATCAAAACAATGTTACAGGTGAAACACCTGGTTTTAGTGGCAATCTTACAAGAAAAACGGGAGAAAACGTTGGTGAATATTCCATTTTAGGCACAACTCTCACGTTAGATAATTCAGGAAATTTTGCTAGTTCAAATTATCAAATGAATTTTGCAACGGGTGTAAAATTTATAATAGAAAAAAAGGCAATTACTATTACTCCACAAACAGAGTATAACAACAATAAAGTAGCAACGAAAATTTATGGTGAAGTAGACACTGTTATTCAATTTAGTAATAGTGGTGTCGCATCTGGTGAAACATTCTCTTACGCAGGCGCACTTGTAAGAGAGGCTGGTGAAAATGTAGGTGACTACGATATAACAATTGGGTCGCTACAGCTTAGCGATGACACCAGCGGCGCTTTTAAGGCGGCAAATTATACCATCGACTTTGTATCAGGTGTTAAATATACAATCACGCAAAGAGAATTGCTAGTAACACCAACAAATAAAACCACTACAAAAGTTTATGGCGAGTCCGATCCCGACTCAGCATATGTCTATACATATTCTAATACTGCAAATAGCGAGGTACCTGGATTTACAGGAGGATTAAGTAGAGAAACGGGTCAGGATGTAGGATCATACAAAATTAATGGCGGAAATTTAACTCTTGCTGACAATTCGGATGGCAATTTTAAAGCTGAAAATTACAAAATCGCATTCAATTTCCAATATAAACAAAATGCCGATGAATTATTTGCTTACTGTGCCTTGACAATAACAAAAAAGACACTTACTGCTAATTCACTTGTAACAAGTCCTGTTACTAAAACATACGATGGGACACTGACACCTGAAACGCTATCCCAGGGTGCGCATTTTAGCATAACGGGTTTAGAATATAACGAGGCTGTTGTAGTGACTAATTTCACCGCTACCTACAATAGTGTTAATGTGACTCAAGCTAATGAGATTACTCTAACTTTTAGTACGGAAAATTTCCAATTTCAAAATGGCGCGAAAGCGAACAATTATATTCTCCCCACAACTCTTATAATTGATGGTAATATACTTGTCCGCACTCTTACAATTACACCGACAGCGGCTTTAAGCAAAACATATGGCGATACAGATCCAACGCTTACTTATGACTATAGTAATAATGTCGCGGGACAGACCCCAGCATTTAGTGGTGTCTTAAGTCGCGCTCAAGGTGAAAATGCAGGCACTTATTCAATAACGTTTGAGAATCTAACTTTGATGGATTCAAGCACGCTAACAAGTGCTAACTACACTTTGGAGTTAACCACTAGCAATTTCACTATTAACCCAAAAACGTTAACGATTACACCGAAAAGCGATTTAGAAAAAATCTATGATGCTAAAGAGATATCTTTGTCGGAAAATGATTTTACATATTCTACAACGCATAATAACGAGACACCCGCCTTTAGTGGATCGCTAGGTGCTAATAGTCCATACGAAAGCGGATTAACTAAAAACATTGGTGAATATTTAATAATAAAAGGCGATCTAGCGCTTATTGATTCGGACGGTTTTGTTGCAGCTAATTACACTTTGGCGCTTGCTGCAGGTCAATATATCTACACGATTACTATAAGGACTCTAACATTGAAAGACGTGCCGCAACAAACACGCGAGTATGACGCAACAAATAATTTCACGCTGAAGGGAGGCACCTTAGATGGAATACCAGCGGATGAGACTGATTCTATATCGTTTAGTTGGCCAGCAATCACACTTGGCGGATCCGATGCAGGAGAGTATAACTTTAATAATAACTTGCAACCCACTTTGAAGGTTAATAATACTATTGTAAATTATTACATAGGACTTCAAAGTATAACAGTCTATGTGACAGCGCGACAAGTAACCTTTGGCATGAATGTCGCAAAAACCGATGGGGAGTATCGTTATTTATATGATATTAATTCCGACATAACAAAAGAAATAACTAGATTACACAGCGGCTCATTAGACCAAGTTTTAAAAGACACTGTAATACACGAAATAGACTCAATTAAGGATCAAAATGATCAGACTATAAATTCTTTAGCTGACTGTCAAAATATTGGCAGTTATAAAGTTAAATTGACTATCAGCACTGAATATTCGACAAACTATCAAATATCTCAAGACGCTGATGAGATTGTATTTTATATAGATACACTGAAGGTAACAAGTGTGGTATTTGACGATAACAATACGACTATAATATATGATGCCGCAAGCCATAGTCTAACTTCAGGGTCTGAGATGGGTGATATATATGCGTATATTAACGGCGATTCTCAAAGCAAATATTATCCTGCATTTATTATAACATATGTGTACGCAGCATTAGATAAAAATGGCGCAAAAGACACTGCGTTTGATGGTCTAACTACAGATGAAGTAAATTCAGTTGCAAATCCAGGTAAGTACACTATAACACTAGCTTTAAATACCCCTTATTTTGAACTGGCAGATAACTACACGCCTCCCTCCTTTACTCTTATAATCAACTATCGCACATTGAAAGATGGAGAAGCTGTATATACTGGGGCTAGTGAATCTGTCGTCACCACTGCATTTAACTATAGTGACCAGAAAAATATAATTAGCATCGATCAAAGTAAACTTCCCAGTGATTTTACATTCGAGCTAGCAACGACGGCCTTTTATCTTGACGAAGCTAGAACAAGCGTCACAAATACAGTAAAAGATGCTAAAGCGTACTATTTGTCGACTACTATAAGCAACATATATTATTTTGATAAAGAGGTGTTAGGCTCTTTAGTTATAACACCACTGCCACTTATACCGACATATTCTAATAACACCCAAGTAGTAGAGATGAATGAGGATGGTTTAATAGATCGCACAATTGGTCTGTCATTTAAACACTATTCTGATGCCTATGCTACAGAATTAGCAAATGCTACCTACTCATTTAAAATTGAATATATTAAGGATTCATCGGTTGCAAACACACAAACGCAAGCGTCATATGCTAATGGCACTTTAGCTCTACCAGGTGTAGGTGCGGTTGGTGTATACGAAGTTGAGCTGTCAATTGCTGGCAATTATAAATTTGATGAGTCTTACAAAAATGGATCGTTTGTGATAACAAAAAGAACGCTTGGCGCAAGCTCTATAGGAATTAATGATAGCGAGGTTGTATATAATAGATCAGCTCATGGTATAGACGCAAACAGCAGTGATATATCTGCTATAGAAAATCTATACGGAAGTTTGGGTTTATCCTACGAATATAGCATATATGAGGGCAATGAGTTTACAACCGAAAAGTACACAGATGCAGGTGAATACAGTGTATATCTAAGCGCTACAGGCAACGACTACTTTTATAGTGGACAAAGATTTGCAAGTGCTAAACTTACAATAACTAAAGCTGTAGCGACGCTTACAAGGATAACAGATGCGACGCAGACATATCAACATGTCGCGATCGTCCCAGAATTTACTATTAAAGACGTTTATGAAAATGCTGATATGCAATATACATTTGCCTATCAAACAGATGAAGGATCCATCGAATCCTGCATCAATGTTGGTACATATAAAATCACCGTCTTGCTAACAGAGGCTTATTCTAAAAATTACAAACTTGCAACATCTGAATTTAACCTTGAAATAATACCGATGCATCTTGTTATAAGCACAACCGCAGCTCAATACACTTATGACCAGGCGGGAAAAGCCATTAACTATACCGTAAAATCTTACACTAGTGGTAATAGTAGTTATGATGATATAAATTACTCCGATTATGTTGTTGCAGAATATAGAGAAAGTGGCGCGGCTGACGCTGTGCCGTGGACAACATCGCAGTATGTTTTCCCTGGTGTGTATGACGTTCGCATCAAGATTAAGGATCAAAACAGCAATTATATTATAGAGGATACTTATGTAAAAACAACTCTTACTATAGTAAAACGCACTTATGATTTAGCACAAATGTTCTTTGCGGGACAAGATATTAGCAGTATAAAGGACTCTACTATAACCAAAACGTATACAGGCAGTCAACATACTATGCAGTTGACATTTAAGGCATCCTATAGTGATGAAGCCACAAAATTTGGGCTTACAAATATACTAGGCCAACCAATAGCGACATACACATTGACGAGTATGACAGATAATTCTCCCGTAGTAGCGATAATTAATGCTGGCTCGTATACATATTCCGTTACATTGTCTAATCCGTATTACGAAGAGCAGGTGATATCTGTAACCCTTATAATAAGCCCGATAAAAGTGCTCATAACAGGAACATTCACCTTCGAGTATAATGCCTCACAAGTTGACCCCAATATTGGATTCACAAATGAGGCGGGTCAAGCTTTACCTCCAGAGTTTTCAGTAAACTTACCTTTAGCATACGAGTATTCTAAAGATCAAATCGAGGGTTATGTGGCGACTAGTAGTTTGCTTAATTCGGGGTACTATCGCACACTAATTACATCAAAAAACAATAATTATGTTTTCGAAAGCGGCGAGACTTCAATCTATCAGACGATAGTTATCGAAAAACAGGTGCTTGCTATTCAACAAATTAACGGTAGCGCTTCTATCGGCTTTGATGGCAACGAAAAAACTATCGAATTTGTGTTCAAGGGTGGAAACGAAACATATCAAAGTAATGATAATCGAATTAACTATACTGCAGAATACTACAAAGTAACCTCTCCCGATTCGAGTGAGGTTGTCTCTAGTTGTATTGAGGTAGGTTCATATTATTTGAGAGTAATTATAACCAATGAGATCAACTATACTGGCGATGTTCAATTACCATTCTCTATAACAAAGCACATATTTAACCCTGAGCTGACATTAATTAAGACGTATACCGGGGTAGAGTTGCAGCCAGGAATTAAGTTGCAAGGTATTACCGAAGATGTAATAAATCAAGTAAGTATAACAATTACTAAGACCTCGGCGGGAGATTCAATAAATGTAGGAACTTACACTTTTAACATAAAACTAGAGCACGCGAATTTTACAACATATACTCTAGAAAATATCTCTCTTGTAATTAATCCTGCCATCGCAAAGGCTAGTCTTATTTCAAACAATGCTGCATATAAACCTCAAACACCATTTGAGCCATCAGTTATCCTTGAAACTCTTGGTGTATACCAAAGCTACTACCCTGAATTAGACACCCACTACACTGTAAGTTATTATCAAGGTTCTAATCAGTTAACCCCGTATGATGCGGGAGATTATCAAGCAGTAGTCACGCTAGTGAGCGCTAACTTCACATTTGAACAATCGCAAAGTACACTCTCTCTGCCGTTTACTATAACTAAGGCTGTATTAGAAGTGCTAGCAAGCAGTAATATAAAAGAGAAAGTGTATTATGATGGGGCAGAGAAACCTTTTACCAGAGATCAATTCACTCTCTATACGCAAGACTTTTACGATGATTTCAGCGCAGTTGGTTATCAGGTAGAATACTTTGGATCCGACAATAGTGAAGTTAAGGTGCCAATAGAAATCGGCAACTATAAGATAAAGGTTACGGTAGTTGATTTTAACTACGCAGGTGTAAATGTCTTTGATTTTTCAATAACACCTAAGCAGTTTGGATCAATTTCTTTCAAAGAGAGTCTTGACCAGTCTAGCACCTATTATATCGATTATTCGGGCAATCCTGCAGGCATGCACATAGCCGAAGAATATATCCAGGATGTTGAAGGCAATCTTGTAACTAGTGTAATTGTTGAGTATAGATACGTATCCTCTCTTAACCAACAACAAGTAGTTGCGCCGACAGACGCTGGCACGTATTACGTAACAGCTACAGTTTCTGCTGAACTCTTTGAGAGTGCCGAAGTGAAGGCTAATCTCGTTATCAAG
>JAITLB010000259.1 GCA_031278175.1 Christensenellaceae bacterium | reverse complement strand
GCGCTAACTATATTACTTACGTCATCGATACTAAGTTTGAATAAAGTCTCATTAGCGCTTTCATAACTAATCAAATTCCTTAGCAAGTATTCTTTTATGCCCGTTTTTGACTTTAAATATTCGCATATGCTGGCACTCACCATATAATCCACTATTTCACGTGGAGTGTAAAAACTTCCCGTACTCTTTCTAGCACTCTCATCTGTGTCAGGATCGATTGTAGCAAGCAAATTCTCAAATATCTGACCCAACATCTCAGGATCAATTGATATTTCACTGTCATAGGGTGTATTCTCATCGGGAATAAAATTATATTCGTTTAATATGCCAAAAAATGTAGCTAACCATGAATTGGGTATAAAAACATCCACATCGCTTACTGCGCCACGCTCTGAATTCGCATAACCATCATCAACTTGTGGACTAAATAATCCACCACTTAAACATGGGATGTTTGTGTACCTTGGGTCAGTCTTTATACTATCTAGTCTATCTTCTTGACTACGATTCAAAACTTCAAAAAATAATGGCATTAGTACATCATAATAGTAATTGCCTTTTGATTCAATCACAGCATCCTCTGAGAGCAATTCCTCGTTCATTAATGGCAAGCCATTCTCGCTTTTCATCTCACATAAGAACTTGCAAACTATTATTCTACTGATCAATTTAATTGCAAGCCTCATGTGAGTTACTACATTGGGAGAATCGATACTAGGAGGATCTCTGTATTTCAATTTTAATAGTACCTTATGTTTTACACCCAAAAACTCGCCACCTGTTAATTGGGTAAACACCCGTTGCATTTCTTCGTAAAACTGTTTGTTTAGAAGTTGCAGAGAAAATCGTTCTAATAACTCATTTACATCATTAATTTTGCCTTTCTTTATTAAAAATTCGTATGGTGTTTTAATTTTAGTTCCGATACCTAGTGGAAATGAGAATCTGCGTTGATTTGAAGGTGTGTTTGAAACTTTAGATGTAATAGGATTATATTCCCATTTAGAAGTAAATAGAGATAGTCTATATTTACCATCACCTGTGTTGAATATTACAATTGAATTGTCACGTTTAAACTCGCGCAAAATTTTAAATACTTGTTGGGTAATAAAAATGCGTTTTTTATATGCATGAGGCACTAAATTAATTTCATAAACAGCAAGTTCAAGATGCTTAGACGCACCAATTTCTGTAAATTCACCTAACAAATTGCATTGGTGAGATATACTATTGCTTCTATATTCAAAATCAGGTATTAGAATATTTTTAAAGATGCTCTGGATATTACTCCGTTCATATTCGCTTTGCAATATTTCACGCACGTCAGGTGTTAATATAGTGTCAGTATAATCAGTCATAACTTCCTCAAAGCTTGATTAGTATATATTTTAGATGCTCTGAATATTACTCAGCTGATATTAACCTTGCAATATTTGACGCACGTCAGATGTTAATATAGTTTCAGTATAATCAGCCATAACTTCCTCAAAGTCGATTAGTATATAGTTTAACAGTTATTGCTTAAAGAATCAAGAATATAACTAATTTCATCATTATTAAGTCCATACAACTTAAAAATCTCATCTTCACTGTATCTCCTATTCTCAATATTATATTGAATTGGTATATTTTCGACAGAACTTTTGATGTAAAGCATCCCTGTTTCACCTATTGAGGTGGCAATTTCCGAGAAATACCATTCAATTAGTTTTGAATTCAAGATGTCAGCAAGACCAGTTGACACATCACCAGTCATCATGAAAGATGTGTTTAAAATTAAAATATCCTCATCAGTATATGCAAATGATGGTGTAGATGAAATCATTTTCCAAATAATCTTACTTTTCTGGAAATCTTCCATATATGCACAGTTTCGAAGATTATATGGTGTTTTACCTTTGTCTGTTCTAGTACTTAACTGTTCAAAGTATATATCAAGATGCTTTTTTAATGCAGGGTATTCATTTATATCGACAGGTGCAATATGATCTCCATCTTCAGTGGTATATCCGTTATGTGTGACAATTAAATATTCACCGCCCCAATTATATGAACCTCGATTAATATTACGACCACGCAATACTGGACGCATTATCGATGCCGTTTTAGTGCGCTCTGTATCCGATGAGCATTTATCTAATATTTTTACTCGCCCCACACTATCAATAATGAATGCATCATTGTAACCAGTCAAAATCCCACGGCACATCTTTATTTTCAATTTGCCTAAATGGATTCCACTAATTTCGATCTTTTCCTTAATTTTCCGTCCGATATCATCAAAAATTGTCCAGGATTGTCCTAGTCTGAAATCGATATTAATGGAATTTCGGTCAATATAATTTGATAATTGATTTATCTTGGCACCTCGATATGCTACCGCTTTTAACTGATGCAAATTTGGACTCTTTTGTAATAGTAATATAGCAGTATCTACTGTGGCGCTATTAAACCGTCCTGATCATAAATCTATAAAATATATAGGATTAGTATTTTCAATAAAGTAATTTCTCAACAATTCGCCATACGTTGATGTCATCCATTTGTTGCTAGTAATATATATCAAGAAACCGCCATCTTTTAATAAATTTATTCCTTGCTCATAAAATAGGCAATATATATCACCTCTTGCTACATGCGTCTTATACCTAGGGACTATTCGAACCTTTCCATTCTTATCTGGCATTCGCTTTGAAAATCTTGATTTCTCTAGACTTGAGATATTCTCAAGATGCACATATGGTGGATTAGCGATTATTAGTTCGAATTTAGATATTCCAAACATCCATTCAAAATCTACCCAATCGGTTTTATCATTAGTAAAGGGTTGCCAGTTAGTTAATTGCTCAACTCTCTCGGAAGAGTCGCCTAATCGTTGTCGCTCTTTTAATATATCAGATTGTATGTTTATAAATTTTGCCTTTAACTCATCGCGCTTATTGCCAAACGATGC
>JAITLB010000244.1 GCA_031278175.1 Christensenellaceae bacterium | reverse complement strand
TCATCTAAAATGGTTTGTGAAATATTCGGAAATAAATTTCTTCAGACAAATGAACTCCTTCCTAAGTTTATTTTTTCGAATTGTAGTTCAAGAGATGAAGGTTCTAATTTCAAAAGTATAAAACATAGCAAGGATACAACTGTAGCATACAATAGTTTGATTTGCAAATTATTAGATAATAGGGTTAATGGGAACGTCAATTTGCGTGAGCTGACACTGTCTAAAGAAGCATCGGAGTTATGTTCTATTTATTTTGGGGATACATTAGGCAAGTACAAGACCACTGTTATGATGTCTGCTTTTATCGAAAGGCTAGCAACGAATTTCGATGAACACTTACTACGTATAGCAGGCATACTTGCAATTTGCGCTGATAAGACAGAGATTGATGGTGAAACAATAAAAAATGCTATAAAAATCTCTGACTGGTTTCTTGAAAGCGCTTTTAGTTTGTATATGGACAATTCTGATATTTTTAAATCCGATATAGAGTGAGATTTAATTATAGGATCTATAATACTAAGTGTCGCATTTAAATGGTTTAGAATTCGATACCTGCAAACGCAAAACCATACAGTCATCTTAGGACTTTAATTTTGCGATTATAGCGTTATATTGCGCTAATGGATATACTCATCTGAGTTGCATTCTTGATCAAACTGTGGGCGATATATGGATTGTTTAAGGGGTTAAATCCTAACCCTAAGAGCGCATCATTTGATTGAAGGTAAAAGATTGTAAAATCAGTCAAATCCTAGTATTAAGGCAGTGTTTGAAATAATAGCAAATTTGAAAGCGGCACAAATCATTATTAATTTGCATTATATGACAAGGTGACTTTTAGTGTTAATAAACGAACTAGAAGTCACCTTGTAAGTTAGTGTGAGGATTATGGGTAATTTCTATCAAATATTAGTGCAACACCGCTTTTATCAGCATACATTATAACATTAAAAATTTATAACTGTTTAAAACACAGTGGTTTTTGCGTTTAGCAAAGACCAGATAGAGATACGACACCTTTAAAATATTCCCAGTAGAAGTGGTGACAGAATTGTTTCCCTGTATATGAAAGTGGATATCAAACATACTCAGGTGGCACTAAAATCATCAATCACATTGTGAGTCCGCAAATTTACAAATGTGAGATCAAGCAAATTACAACTGAAATTATTTGCGCTTTCAGTTGTAGGTTGTATTTTGCTTGCTATTTTGACAATTTTCATATATACTTACACCTAGCACTAGATGGGGAGCTAGCGGTGCCCTGTAACCTACAATCCGCTACAGTAGGATTGATCACCCGCCGAGAATTATCGTATGGAAAGCCGATTAAATTAAGGGATGTTGATATTAAGGTCTTGTGCAATTTCATATTGTGAACCGTGTCAGGGCTTGACCGCAGCAGCACTAAGCAATTAATGGAGTGTGCCACAAGGAAGCTTTAAAGTAGTTACCTGATTTAATGCCGATTCGGTGCGTTAGTCCGGAGCGGGTGTGCTTTTAGAGAAGAGCGTCCTCTTTTTCTAAACCACACTTAAGCTTATATAGTGCTAATTTCTCTATTCGCGACACGTAAGAACGTGAAATCCCCAATTTGTCAGATACTTGTTGCTGTGTGTGTTGAGTTTCATTACATAATCCAAATCTCATTTTTATTATTTCACCCTCGCGCTTTTTTAAATATTTGTTGATCATGCGAATTAATAGACTTCTCTCCATTTCTGTTTCTAGTTTTGCATAGACTGTCTCTTCTTCAACCGACAACAAGTCAATTAATCTTACTTCGTTTCCGTCTTTGTCGCATCCCATATTCTCATATAACGACACGTCACCTTGTGTGCGCTTATATGTGCGCATTGTCATCAATATTTCATTCTCAATACATCGACTAACATATGTAGCAAGTTGTGCGCCTTTCGCCATTTCATATGAGTTTATGCCCTTAATAAGCCCCATAGTGCCTATTGATATCAAATCATCTCGATCAGGATAATTGGTATATTTCTTTGCGATGAAGACAACTAGACGCAGATTGTGCTTAATGAGAATATCACGCGCTTCCATATCATTATGTTCTTTAAATTTGATCAAATATTCGCTTTCTCTCTCTGGTGATAATGGTCGCGGAAAAGAATTGGTGTTTTCTAATTTTGCCGTAAATAACATAATATTGCTTAACACAGCAAAAAAACCTTCAAGCAGAATAGTGTGCCTCCTAGTCTTAATATGATATGCTGTTACATGGCGGATGTTGTCGAATTATGAGTAATTTTATAATAATTTCACACTCTAACTACTTGGGATGATATTACTAATTGGTTTTGGTGTGTTTTGGTAAATAGTCTACAGGCATTTTTAAATTTCACTAAATGTCAAATTTGATCGTGTCATCCTCACTAATGAAGTCTGGCTTAATTTCAATTAGTATATCATTTAGATAATGCAACCTGGAATTGCTGGGGAAATTGAAACCTAGTTTGTAAGCTGTTAATAATTGTTTTGTCGCCTTTAAGGTCTTATTTAGTGAAAAGTCACCATATTTGCTGTCTCCTATGACAGGGTGACCTAGTGCCGCTAGATGCGCTCTTATTTGGTGTGTGCGACCTGTTAGCAATCCAATTTCAGCTAGTGTGAAATTGTCGATTAATCTGATTGGTGTGACCACAGTTATAATTTTCTTTGCACCCACACAAGGCTCAAACGAAATTTTCGAAAAGCCAGTATTCTCATTTTTTAATATGTATGCAGTATGTTCCGCGTTTCTTTTAATTTCTCCAGATACAACGCAGATGTATTTTTTGACAATATAACCTTGCTTGAAAGCAGTAAATAGCAGATCGCCTACACCTGTGCCTTTTGCAAATAGCACTAAACCTTCGGTATTATAATCTAGTCTATGCGCCAAGATATATTCACTACCATAGGTTGCGACTACATTTGCATTTAGGGCATCTATTGAGAGAGCGCGTGGCTTGTGGAATATTGCGATATCAGCGGTTTCTTGTATTAGTTTTAATGCTGAACTATGATCCCTGCCGTATACTTTAATTTCATCGCCAGCACTTAACATTGTGTCGGATGTAACCGTTTTTCCGTTAATTTTTACATTTTTCTCTCTGAGGAGTGAGCGGATAACTGAGAATCCAATACCAGCTTTTATTGATAAAACCTTAGACAACTTATAATTGCCATCACATACTATGCTAATCATCTGTATTTTTTTGTTCTGGTTTATCTTTATGCATTAAGCGATCAATTTCAGCTTTCATTGTATCTATATCTCTAAACTGTCTATGTACTGATGCAAATCGAACGTAGGCCACTTCATCTAAGATTCTCAGCTCCTGCATAACATATTCACCAATTTGTTTGGAGTTTATTTCTAGAGAAAAACTGTTATAGACTTTGCGCTCAATTGTTTGAACAATTTCATCTATCTGTTCTAGAGTGATGTGTCGCTTTTCACAGGCTTTAACCATACCATTTCTAAGCTTGCCAGGGTCAAAAGGTTCGCGCGAGTCATCGCTTTTAATGACAAGAACAGGAATGACTTCAACTTTCTCGTGTGTGGTATAACGCCTAGAGCATTTATCGCATTCGCGCCGTCGACGTATAGACAATCCATCGGGACTTATTCTACTATCGACCACCTTACTATTGCTTGCGCTACAATAAGGGCATTTCATCATCGCACCTCGCGTAAACTTAAGATTTCAGGCTAAAGCATTTTGCATAATACTTGATGCCCTGTATAATTATAACTTAATTATATCAAATTTGTTCTAATTTATTTTCGGTTTCTTCTTTTTCTGTAATTATATCAACAGTTTCACTACCTAATTGCGTTTTTTCGCTTTTTGTAATTATATCGATGACTGCACTACCTAACATCATTCCAGTGCGCATCTTGGTTGCTACTTTATCAATGTTGAGGATCATTTGTGTGTAAGATTCATCAGTAACTTGGGCTATCACCTCTGGAATTTCTCGCAGAGAATCAACTGTTATTCCAATACCATTTTCTTTGACATAGTGACCAACTGCTGACCTGTTCCATGCAATTATTGGCATGCCTGATACTATATATAGAGATGCCTTATGCGGACTATTATATTTAAGATATTCTCCTAGATAACCGTTACAACCATCAACAGACTCACCATCCCAAACCAAACCAAACGCGCCTTCAATTGTGTTAGGAAACACTTCTGAAGGTACTATTCCCATATAATTGAAAACCGATTTAGGCATATCATATTCTCCACTATTGCCATAACAATTAAGTGTTAGTGGTATGTTAGAATCTGCAAACTCTCTTAAGAATTTGCTCTTTTCAAGATTGCCAGCAAACGTCACGCCATCACTCATCTTGTGTGTCTTTCTAGCACTATTTGATGTCATGTAGTCAAAAATGCCTAGTACTATCATCTTAGGACTTGCGCCGTGCTCGATTAATATATCACGCATCTCGGTGCTATGTACTATTATCCACTTAGCGAGGTTAATAACCGCTATTTCATCTGCGAGACCTTTATTTGAGCGCAGGGCATCAATATCATGAATTAAGAAACAAAGCTCATTTTCTATAGCAGCTTTTTTCAATGCTTTTAGAATTATTTCAGATGCCTGTATTGGGTATTGGATGAAAATGCGCGTGTTGTATAGTAAACTAAGTCTTGAAAAGCTAAATGCTGTCTTAATGCTAGTCCAGAGCATAAATTTCCAATCGTCATACAAGGCCTTAGATGATGGCGCAATTGGATCTAGTCCGCAAGCTTTAAATACTTTCTCCGCATCCAATCTTGCTTTCCCACTTGCAATATGGCGCATGCTCTTTCTGACCATTATTGGTACATAATAGGTTCTCTGCCGTGTCGTGCAAGTTTCACCACTTGCATCATTTGTGGGAATTTTGATTTTCTGCTCTGCTCTCAATGTGCACTTCTCTATCAATGTAAGTAAAGCTAAATGTACCCATATATCCCAAATATTAGTTAGAGCATAAAATGAATTAAAAAATGCAAACATTAAAATTGCTAAAACGAAAGCAGTGAATGCCTTTCGTGATGAGTGTTCTAGACCTGTTGGGCGGGTATAGACATGATAGACTATTAGCGCTAGCAATACTACCGCGAAGATAGTCCAAGTAGCACCTATTTCCAACACGAAAACACCAAACAATGTATATACATTTGTTTCATGTCTACTTGGTATTACATCAACTGAAATGAAACTAGATATAGGATTCAAGGGATCCAGCCATAATAAAGACCTGAAGAAATTGATAGCAGGCATAAATAAAATGCCTATGTTTAGAGTTGGTGTGCCTTTACCATCTAAAACACCCGAGAAACCATAAAAGCCTGATGCAATATAATAATAGAAACGCTGAATTGCGCTATCAACTGTGTCGGACATGTTATCTATGGAATGGCGTATTATGTACACGACAAAGAATAACAATGAAGTTACAACTAAAGCGCACATTGTTTTAAAAAATGTTTTATAGGTAATTGCTTTTGCGTGTTGTGTGTGTATTATTATTAAACTGCATACGTATATAAATAACAAGTATTTGCTAGAGAATAATAATAGAACTAGTATCCAAGCAAAAGCTGCAGTGCGATATAGAATTTTCCGTATTTTATTATTATCAGTATATGAGCTAGCAAAGAATATCAGCAAGAATGCGCAGTCAGCATTAATTAAATTTCCAATAGGTACCGCAGATCCCAATTGTCGCAGTTGTTCACTCGACAGGGATGGCAGTGCAAAACCTATTGTGTATAGATAATATAATATGAGCATGGTAATGGTGGTTATGCTAGAGAATAAGAAAAAAACAGTTAAGAAGGTGCGCCATAATTTCATGCCATCTTTAGAGTATTGAAACTGTTGCATTTTAAGACTTTCGCGTTTAATTCGTGGCGATCGCATCTTTATTCTGCCAACAATAAAAAAGACAAATGTCGCGCATATACTATATAGTGCTACATTAAAATTAATGGTATACGAAGTATAAATACGAAAAACAGCAAACAGCGCAACTACAAACATAACTATACCATACGGCAAAGCAATAGCAAAAATAGGTGTTACTAAGTTGTCTTTAGACTGCTCTAATTTAATTGCGAAAACAACTCCAATTAAATACACAATCGATAAGAACAAAAAGATTGCATTACTCATGTTGTTCGGCCCTCGCTAGTGTCTTACCCATATTAATTCCCCATATTTTTAATTATATCTATCTCGCCTTTTACAGTGTTTCGAGCAAAATATTTATCACACTTCCTGTAAGGGGTCCCATCACACAAAGCATTTAGTGCATCTTCGTTTAACTCTACGGCATTGTCGACTGTTTTAGCGAGAAACACATTTTTAAATTCGGAAAAAACTTCTATGCAAACAGGTATATCTGAAGTGATAAGTGGTATCCCAAATGTCGCCATCTCGCATGCGAGTAAGCCTTGTGTATCGTGCCTTGTCGGCATTAGAGCACATCTTGAATGGTTCAAGAGTTCAACAATTTGATCGTGCGTTAGATAGCAATCTAAAAACTCAACATTGTCGGGTTTTTGATAATAATCAAAAAACCTGCCACACCCGACTAGGCAGAATTTGTAGTTAGGGTATTTAAAAGCTGTGTTGATTATAGTGTCTACAGCATATGTAGATTGATCTAAATATGAACGAATAGTAACAAAGTCATATTTGAGGGTTGATTGTGGTGTATATTGCAAGGACTCAAACACACGACCTATACAATTGTATATTATCGCATATTGATCAGGTTGCAAAGGTTTGATCGGCTTTACAAACCTATTGAATT
Organism: Christensenellaceae bacterium; assembly: GCA_031278175.1. GTDB lineage: Bacteria > Bacillota > Clostridia > Christensenellales > DTU072 > JAITLB01. The sequence continues at coordinate 12,407 of JAITLB010000244.1, read as the reverse complement.
CTCTGAAAATATAGTTAGACACAAACACGAAAAACGACTTTACAAGTAGTTTGTTAAAGTATTTGCGCCAAGCGTATAATTTGAACGTGTCATATGCACTTATAAACAGCGCACCTACTTTTGAATTCCGTGGCATATATGCATATGGCTTAGGGTAAACCACGTTAAGTTTCAAGATTTCATGCCCATGGAAGAAAAACAACAAGCGCGGGAAGTGAGAGTTGTACATTTTTAAGAACCTGTAGTGGTTTCGGATGTTAGCGGCATGACTAATTGCTAAGTCGTAATTTGAAGTTTTAATATTTCTTTTAAATGTAGATAAAGTAATAACTGAAATTCCATCTAAGACATAATCGGCTTTAGCTCTAAAATTGAGGACGACTACATCAATACCATCTTGTATGTAATATTTATTGCGCACATGTACATACATCAGTGGTATTTTGTTAGCACTTGGATAGTCTGCAACGAGTACTAATACTCTCATAATTAAATTCTCCCGTTATCATGAATGCTTAATAAGGTTAGACATGCTTGGTGGTGGTGTTTGTTTTGATGTATAAAAAGTTTCAATCAAAACAGTTTGTAAAAGCAGTACAGAGAAAAATATTTGCCCCTACAACTACCATTCGCATGCGCTATAAAACATGCTTAGATTTTACTATATTAAAATGCTCACTATCGTGCATTGCTAAAAGCAGATCTTATGCAATTAGTTAGTAACATTTCAATACACCACGATTTATTTGGATCTTATCTAGTTAATATTATCATTATAAATCGTAGTCTGTCAAGTAATGTTTAATTGGGTGCTAGTGGTTGTCTCAATTTTACTTCTTTTGCATGCTGCTTTGATCGTGGTCATTTTGAAAACTTACAATTATTCACATACATACATTTTCTAGTGGATTAGTGATTTACAATTGCTTGCTTTAAGTATGTAGTATAATTTAATTTAGAATTTGAATTTGCTGCATAGGTAGATGCAAGAGAATGCTGTTTTGCGACTGGAGAATTTTATTTAATTGGTAGGAAATTTGCTAGTAATGTTGAATTTTGCAAGGTAAATGTGTTAAAATATACCTATGGATAGGATTATTAATATTAGAGATATTGGGGGTGTGCCACTTGAAAATGGCAGATGCGTAAAGCGTGGTTTGTTTTTTCGCTCATCTGCTCTAGACAAAGCGACACAGTCCGATATCGCTGAATTGAAAAGTTATAATCTCAAGCTAATTGTCGATTTTCGAGAGGAGTTTGAAAAGTCGTCCAATAAAGTGTACACTAAATTGGGTGTAGAATACGTCAATGTGCCTTTTATTATAGATAGCGCGCGTATAGTGACATTGCACAAAAAACGCACACCATCTTCGCTAGTCCAATTTGTCAATGAAGATATGTGCATTGCGTATAGAAATATTCCGTTCTCCAATCCTGGTTATCGCACACTATTTACTGCAATAAAGAACAACACTGTACCTGTACTTTATCACTGTACAGTAGGAAAAGATCGAACAGGTGCTGCTACTGGAATTTTGCTAAAAATGCTGGGTGCTAGTTACGAAGCCATTTTAGAAGATTATATGAAGACGCGAGCTGTAGAACAACAGTTAAAAGCCGATGCAAGAAAGAAGTTTTGGCCTCTGTTTTTTATGCGCAACTACGTTATGAAACGCATGGAACCGCTTTTTCTAACAGAGGAGTCATTTATAAAGTCTACTTTTGATGCCATCGAAGCTAAATATCCATCTTATGATGAGTATTTTGAATGTGAGTTTGGGTTGACTAAAGATGACATTGCATCTATGCGTGAGCGATATACCGAATAGTACTATGCCATTCACAAATGTGGCACGACTGTTGCAAGTTAGATCTTGTAGCAAAATTGCTTGTATAGTGACGATTGGTGCGATTTTACGCTTTGCTTTTTAGCGTAGTTATTGTAACTCAATTTTTACGAGAATGTCTAACTAAATGCACATTAAAGCGAGACGGTAGACTAAATGCTTTTTGTGTCCAGGCAAACTTGCCCGTTTAAATGGATATATTAAATGACAGAGTTTGAATACAAGGCACATGCCCCTGAGACAAACCACTTGTCTTTAAAACCCAGGAAATAAAGTTTCTGTGGTGAATTAAAATGCAAAATTAACTCTTAATCATATATTATTTGTTAAAAGGAGAAAACTATGAATAGAGCCGAGGCGCTTTTTGCCGCAATTGATGTTATTACACATCCAATGCAAAATTATATCAAAGTGAAAGGTTTGCAACACGAATTTGATATTCCATACTCAAACGAATTTGAAGAGAGAAAAATGGATTTAATTTATCGAAAAGTCGATGTAACTCTTCCTATAATTATAAATGCACATGGAGGTGGATTCGTTAAAGGTGATAAGAAACATCGCCACAGTATTTGTGACATGTTTGCCGATAAGAACTGGTTTGTTATAAATGCAAATTATCGACTTTCACCCAAATATACCTTCCCAGCTTTGATTGAGGATATGTTCTCTTTGATGACGAACATTCCCGAACTTGCAGAAAAGTACAATTTAGATACATCTAAAATTGTTTGGACAGGCGACTCGGCTGGTGCTTATATTGCTGCAATGACGGTGGCTGCTCTTACGAATGAAACACTGCGCAACGCGCTTGAATTGCCCGATATAAATATGCCTCCAGCGGGTCTTATAGGATTTTGTGGCCCCTACGACTTATTGAAAGTAATATCTACACCTTTAGCGTTTGGTCTGACAAAGAGCATTGCAGAATCTTTCACTGGCATGAAGACCGACAAGAAATTTACAAACTTGCCCGAATATAAATATATGGATTACTTGTCGCCAAGCGATTTTGTCACAGATAAATGGTGTCCTACATTGCTAGTCTACTCAGAACAGGATCTGTTTTGCAAGGGGCTTGAGCAAGGACTTTTAGCTAATATACGCGCTCACGGTGTTTATGTAGATGAATCACACTCGACCAAAACGCTAGACAATCATTGTTATCACTTCAACTATCCAACGAAGGCATCAAAAGAAGCTCTTAAAAAAGCATTTGAGTTCCTCGATTATATCGTAAAAGATCAGCAAACGATCAATTAACGGTTGCGTGATTAGGGTTACTGTTTAGCCCTCTTAGGTTTGCTATTGCTTAAGACTCTATGTACTATATTCTATGCCTGTCAGTAATTGCTACTCGCGCACTAGTTATGCTCTCTAATTCGAGAACAACGATTTCGTTGTTCTCTTGTAATAGTACACCAGGTAGATATAATGATTTTTGTGGACCTTCGTTTCGGTAGCGGCCAATGTTGAATCCATTAACCCAGATATAACCTTTTCTAAGGTCACTAAATTCTACGAAACAATCATTTTTAGATGTGGCTTTGAATTGACCCTTGAAAAATTTAGGGAATGTTGTATCAGGTCTAGTATAGTCTACACTAGATATGTCATCGAGTTGTAGCGTTACAACCCTTAACTGAGATAAAATTTGGTTGTTCACGCGTATGCGAGACGTGCCCTTTCTATCACAGAGCGTGGCACCATAGCATTGTCTGCCTAAGCCTTCTACTAAAACTCCGACTACGTCATCACTCTTTAATGTGCCGACCGACACGGGTTTGTTTTTGTTTCGGTCAGTATGTCCTTTGTAATCCTCATTGATATAGACATACGCATGATCATGGACATCATCGACATTAATGACAGCATGCGGATATTCGCCTATAATTTTATGTTTGTATAGTATCAAACCATGCGTTTGTCCGAATTTTTCCATATATTCGGCGGTGGGTGAATCAAATTCTTTTCCTAATTCGCTTAAGCACTCAAAAAGTGATACTTTTTGCGCAAGTTCTACTATGCCAATATTTTGAAGAACAGGCGCGGGTGGAAGTTCGGGTGCTGCGACACCCTGAGAGTTGAACATAGTATCTCTTACTGCATGATACTTTTTAGTGTATCCGCCGTATTCGTTAAGCGGCGCATCATAATCATAACTAGTGACATCTGGGTCATATTGTTTGCCAAAATTTGCGCCAGCATTGAAACCGAAGTTAGTTCCACCATGAAACATGTACAAATTGAAGCTACAATCATTTTTGAGAAACCATTTAAGGTCATTGATCATTGTTTTATGTGTTCTCTTATGATGCCGTCTATCACCCCAATGATCGAACCAACCTAACCAATACTCAGTACACATCAGTGGCCCGTCTTTTTGAAATTTGCGTAGTTTTTTCATTTGCACACTTGCAAATGAACCGAAGTTTGCAGTTTTAAAAATGTGTGGCACTGTTCCACCCGATAGCATGTCGGATTCAGGACCATCCGAGGTCAATAGTAGCACATCAACACCTAAGCGCAACATAAGTTTTTCAAGGAACTGCAGATACTTTTTATCATTGCTATAACTGCCGTATTCATTTTCGACTTGCATAGCGATTATATTGCCACCATGTGTGGATTGGAGTGGCACAACAAGCGGTAACAATTTTGAAAAATAATTTTCTACTGCCTTTATATATGGTTCATAGTAGCAACGCACTCTCATATTGTCATCGGCTAAAAGCCAAGCAGGCAAGCCACCAAAATCCCATTCAGCGCAAATGTATGGGCCTGGACGCAAAACCACATATAGCCCTAGCTTTTCTGCTGTTTTAACAAACTTGACTAAATCACAAATCCCATCAAACTTATACTCGCCTTGTTTAGGTTCATGTATATTCCATGCTACGTATGTTTCAACTGTATTAAACCCAGCTGCTTTCAATTTCATTAATCGATCTTCCCAATATTCGGGCAGTATTCTAAAATAATGAATTGCGCCAGAGTAAATCTTAAATGTTTCACCATTCAATTTAAACTCATTTCCTTCTATGACTAGTTGCACAAAAAAGCTCCTCAAACAAAAATAACATCTCATTTAAACAAACTAACAGTAGTGTCCATTTAATGCATTGCCACTTTTGAATATTAAATTGCTACTAAAATTTTAACATGTAAAGCGAGTATTGTAAAGTCATAAATTTTTAAGCAAATAAAAACATGCCATTAGGTGCAAATCTCGCAAATTAAAATATGCCTTTTGGGGCTTGTCTTATTTGGTTTTGCACAAAGGATTAAAATCAGTCAAAAGAGCGTGGCACACTAGCAATGCCCCTAAATATTGAATAGTTTAAAAAGACACAGTTGTTCCGGCAAGGTGGCACTGTTTGTTATTTTAACATAATTACACGTGCTGATTTGGTTTGTTTTTTAAGTTTTGCGTATATTATACCAAAATATTAGAAAATCATATTAAATACATTTGACAATAAAAAAAGCGGTTGATATAATAACAAGACTTACGCAATTTTTGCTTTAATCTCGCAAAATATGGAGCTAGACATGGACGAATCCATCATAAAGCTACTTGCCACCAGCAAAGTATCTGGTCTTAGACAAGTGATGCGCTATATTGCAGATGACAAGATAAAGTGCGTGGTGCTCGCAAAAAACGCAGAGCTACACATAAAGAACCGCGTTAAAGTTGCTTGCACTGCTAGTAATATTGAAGTTATGAATTGCGACTCTAGAGAAGAACTGGGAACAGCCGCTGGGCTGAGCGTCCCGTGCTCTGTAGTCGGCTTTCTAAAATAGATACAATATAAAAGCTGGGTGTTTAGAGTTGAGCACACATCTTTAAGAAATAAATAAGGAGGACATTAGATGCCCACAATTAACCAACTCGTAAGACACGGCAGAGAACGCCGTACGAAGAAATCGTTAACACCAATCATGCAAGGCTGCCCACAAAAGAGAGGTGTTTGCTTGCTGGTTACAACTACAACACCTAAAAAGCCAAACTCAGCTGTTCGAAAGATCGCAAGAGTTCGTATTGTAAATGGTATGGAAGGTACTATTTATATTCCTGGTATTGGTCACAACTTGCAAGAGCACAGTGTTGTCTTGATTCGTGGTGGTAGAGTTCGCGATTTGCCTGGTGTGCGTTATCATATCATCAGAGGCACGTTGGATTCAGCTGGTGTCAAAGGTCGAAAGCAGGCTCGTTCCAAATATGGAGCAAAACGGCCGAAGTAATATAAATGTCTACACAGTGGATATATAGTGTCCATGTGTGCTTGAAGTGGCATAACAATAGTTATGCGATATGGAGGATATAAATAATGCCAAGAAGAAGTGGTGTTCCAAAGCGTGATGTGTTACCTGATCCAATGTTCAATTCAAAGATCATAACCAAACTAATCAATCAAATAATGTGGAACGGCGAACGTGGTGTTGCTCAAAGTATTGTCTATGAGGCTTTTGATGTTGTTAAAAATAAATTGAACGTCAATGCTGACGAAGCTTTTATGAAAGCGTTAGAGAATGTCATGCCTGTGTTAGAAGTTAAGGCGCGTCGAGTAGGTGGTTCTAACTATCAAGTACCTATTGAAATTAGACCTGATCGAAGACAAACTCTCGGTATCAGATGGCTTGTCACTTATTCAAGAAAGCGTAGTGATCGTACAATGAAGTCACGTTTAGCGGCTGAGATCATCGATGCCTATAATAGCACAGGTGGCGCATTTAAAAAGAAAGAAGAAGTACATCGCATGGCGGAAGCAAACAAAGCATTCGCTCATTACAAATGGTAATATTAAGTTCTTTGAGAACTAAGAAAGTTAAGGAAAAGCGAGACGACGGTATTGCAAAATACCGTTTTTGTTGTAATGCTTTTCGAGGTAGAAGTTAGGGCAAATTACGATGAACAAAGTAGATCTGACAAAAATCAGAAACATAGGAATAATGGCGCATATTGACGCAGGCAAAACTACAGTGTCAGAGCGCATACTGTTTTATACAGGAAAAAGACATAAATTAGGTGAAGTCCATGAAGGCAATGCCGTAATGGATTGGATGGAACAAGAACAAGAACGTGGTATAACTATCACATCTGCTGCTACAAGCGTACCCTGGAACGATTATACAATAAATTTGATCGACACACCTGGACACGTTGATTTCACCGTTGAAGTGGAGCGAAGCTTGCGTGTTTTAGATGGTGCAGTAGCGCTGTTTTGCGCAAAAGGCGGTGTAGAACCACAATCTGAGACAGTATGGAGACAAGCCGAAAAATACGGTGTGCCTCGCATAGCATTTGTAAACAAGATGGATATAAAAGGTGCTAATTTCTATAATGTAGTAGATAGCATCAAGACAAAATTAGGAGCAACACCTTTACCCGTTACGTTGCCTATTGGAAAAGAGGAAGAATTCAAGGGAATTATCGATCTTATCTATAACAACGCTATAAAGTATAAAGATGATTTAGGCCGCGAATTTGAAATTTGCGAAATTCCTGATGAGTATAAGGAAAGTGCAAGTGCAGCTAGAAGTGCTATAATGGAAGCTTGTGCGGACTTTGATGATGAATTGTTGGAGCGGTTTTTTGCTGGTGATGATTTTTCGTCCGAAGAGATCCTCTCAGTTTTAAGAAAAGCTACAATTGCGATGCGTGTAGTGCCAGTGCTCTGTGGTAGTGCTTATCGAAACAAGGGTGTTCAGAAATTGCTGGACACGATAGTAGATCTTCTACCATCACCAAGTGATATCCCACCTGTCAAAGGCGAGTGGGACACAAAAGAGATGTTGCGCACTGCAGATGAAAAGACACCAGCCTCGGGTTTAGCTTTTAAAATAATGGTTGATCCATTCCTAGGCAGACTCGTATACTTCCGTATATATAGCGGCACTATTAAAAAAGGTGCTACGCTGTATAACAGCACCAAGCAAAAACGTGAACGCATCAGTCGTATACTAAAAATGCATGCTAACGCTAGCACGGATATGGATTTTGCTTTTGCGGGTGACATTGTTGTTTTATCAGGTTTAAAAGATACTACAACGGGCGACACTTTATGTGATGAGGCACATCCTATCATTTTAGAAAAGATGGTATTCCCAGATCCAGTTATTCGTGTTGCAATAGAACCCAAAACCAAGCTCGGACAAGATAAAATGGGCATTGGTCTATCAAAACTTGCTGAAGAGGATCCTACATTCCGTACTTATACAGATAAGGAGACTGGACAGACAATTATTGCTGGTATGGGCGAATTGCATTTGGAAATCATTGTAGATAGATTGCTACGCGAATACAAGGTGGAAGCGAATGTCGGCAAACCTCAAGTTTCCTATCGCGAGACGATTAAGAAAGAGGCGCGTGGTGAAGGTAAATTTATTCGTCAATCAGGTGGTAAAGGTCAATATGGACATGTTGTTCTTGTTGTAAGTCCTAAAGAACCTGGTACGGGCTTTGAGTTTATTGATGAGACGGTAGGCGGCACTGTACCCAAGGAATATATCAAACCAGTTGAAGAAGGCATTAAAGATGCTGCACGTGGTGGTATTATTGCTGGTTACGAACTTGTAGACTTTAAAGTTAGATTAGTAGACGGTTCATTCCATGAAGTTGATTCTTCTGAAATGGCATTTAAGATAGCTGGATCAATGGGTCTAAAGGATGCTGTCTCTAGAGCAGGTGCTACTATTTTAGAACCAGTGATGGCTGTAGAAGTAACAGCTCCCGATGATTATCTAGGAGATGTGCTTGGCACTTTGAATAGCAGGAGAGGCTCAATCAAATCTATAGATGAAAAAGCTGGAGCAAAAGCAGTTGTTGCAGATGTTCCATTATCTGAAATGTTTGGTTATGCTACTAATCTCAGGAGCGCAACGCAAGGACGTGGCAACTATTCGATGCAGTTAGCAAGTTATGTTGAAGTTCCCAAAAGCGAGTTTGAGCGCATTACTGGTGCTAAACGACAATAAAACTAAAAATATAGCGCAAGATTGTTACATGTTTATAATAATGCATTTCAAATACTTGCGTTAATTGCTATTTCTGTATATAATATAGTATAGCATCTATAATTTGTCGTAATATATCAAATTACGATGTACATTAACTGTATTTTAATTAATAATAGTTAATAACAGACGCGATTTTTGCTCATTTTTGAAAAAATGAGTTGAAATGCTAGACATTTCATAAATTAGTTTCTATAATAATTAAGCAACTAAAAGGATTTTTTAATTCGGAGGAATATATAAAACATGGCTAAGGCTAAGTTTGAAAGGAACAAGACTCACGTGAACGTCGGTACGATCGGACACGTTGATCACGGTAAGACAACTCTTACTGCCGCAATAACGATGGTTGCTGCAGCTGCAGGCAATGCAACCATTATGAAATATGATGAAATCGACAAGGCTCCTGAAGAGAGGGAGAGAGGTATAACTATAAATACCGCTCACGTCGAATATCAAACAGATAAGCGTCACTACGCACACGTTGACTGCCCAGGACACGCTGACTATGTTAAAAACATGATAACAGGTGCTGCGCAAATGGATGGTGCTGTGTTAGTTGTTGCTTCAACTGATGGCCCTATGCCACAAACAAGAGAGCACATTCTTTTAGCAAGACAGGTAGGTGTTCCATACATCATTGTTTTCATGAACAAAGTAGATCAGGTTGATGATCCTGATATTCTTGAACTTGTTGAAATGGAAATAAGAGAGTTGTTATCTTCATACAACTTCCCTGGCGATGACACCCCAATTATAAAGGGTTCAGCACTTAAAGCTATGGAAGCAGCACTAGCTGGTAATATAGCAAGCCCAGATTGCGACTGTATAAGAGAGCTTCTTAGTGCTATCGACACATATATTCCTGATCCACAACGTGACAAGGATAAACCTTTCCTTATGCCAATCGAAGACGTATTCACCATCACTGGTCGCGGTACTGTTGCAACTGGTAGAGTTGAGAGAGGTACTATAAAGGTTCAAGACAAAGTTGAAATAGTAGGTATTAAGCCAACTGTTGAAACAACTGTTACTGGTGTCGAAATGTTCCGTAAACTTCTCGATCAAGCAATCGCAGGTGATAACGTTGGTTTATTGCTTCGTGGTATTGATCGCAAAAACATTGAAAGAGGTCAAGTATTAGCAAAGACTGGATCTATCAAACCACATACACATTTTGATAGCTCAGTTTACGTACTAACCAAAGAAGAGGGCGGTCGTCATACTCCTTTCTTTAATGGATATCGTCCTCAGTTCTTCTTCAGAACAACAGACGTTACTGGAAACATCAAATTGCCTGATGGTGTTGAGATGGTTATGCCTGGCGATAACATCAAAATGGAAATCAAACTTATCACACCAATTGCAATCGAACAAGGTTTACGTTTCGCTATACGTGAAGGTGGAAGAACGGTCGGTTCTGGTGTTGTTGCAAGCATCATAGAATAGTTTACTCCACAATTACAATGCCACCACTTTTGTACAATCATGTACTGGAGACTATTGGTGCGTGATGCGATAAAGTGCCATGTTTGCGCTTATTAACAAAGGAATTAATAAACGAGACGTTTCAATTTAGATTGAGCGTCTCTTTTTTTAAAGATTGAGCATTTATGCTCGGGGAAAAGAGAAAATCAACATGAATACATCAGAAAACGCGACTCTTGAGTTGTCGAAAATAGACCCATTAGCAACGGAACCAATCAGGAAATTGCTTCGCAAATTTGCCGTTCCGTCAATAATCAGTTTAGTCATTTCAGCACTCTACAATATAGTCGATCAAATTTTTATAGGCAACGGTGTCGGCACTGTTGGCAATGCCGCGACAAATATAGCATTTCCGTTGTCTACAGTATGCATTGCTTTCGCGCTTTTAATAGGGATTGGAACAGCTTCTAATTTCAATTTAGCGACAGGTCGTGGCAATCGCGAACTTGCTGGTAGGTACGCTGCAAATGGTATCACACTGCTAATTATATCAGGTCTTTTTGTTACTGCAATGACTGCTCTGTTTTTAAAAGACCTATTATATTTGTTTGGTGCTACCGATGAGATCTATCCATTTGCATATGAATACACTGTTATCACGAACATTGGCATGCCTTTCCTAATTTTTACAACGGGCATGAGTCATATTATTAGAGCTGATGATAGTCCCCGATTTGCTATGCTAACGATGTTATCGGGTGCCATAATAAACACAATCCTTGATCCAATATTTATTTTTGTATTTCACTGGGGAATGTTTGGTGCTGCTCTTGCGACAGTTATTGGACAAATAGCATCCGTTATACCAATCATATTCTATTGTAAGCGGTTTAAGTCATGTAAACTAAAACGCACTATGTTTATTCCGAAAAAGGAAGTAGTACTAAAGATATTATTGCTTGGCATGGCAGCGGCTTTTAATCAAGCAGCAATAACCACCATTATTATTGTATCTAATAACGTAATGCGCATCTATGGCTCAGCATCTGAGTATGGTAGCGAAATACCACTCGCTGTAGTAGGTGTTGTATCCAAAGTTAATATAATCTATTTGTCGGTAGTAATTGGGATCTGTCAAGGTTGCCAACCTATAATCGGACACAACTATGGTGCGAAAGATTATACACGAGTTAAGCAGACATATTACCTGGCTTTGAAAATTGTCACTGTGGTGTCGATATTGTCTTTCCTTGTGTTTCAGATTTTCCCGCGTCAGATAACGGTTTTATTTGGTTCGGGGAATGAATTGTATTTTAAATTTGCAACCAGCTACTTTAGAATATTTATGGTTATGACATGGGTTAATGGGTTGCAACCTTTATCAGCTACTTTTTTCACTTCGATAGGTAAATCCTGGAAAGGAATTATATTGTCGCTATCAAGACATATAATTTTCTTCTTGCCGCTCGTGCTCATAATTCCTACATTTATTGGCATTGATGGTATACTATACGCTGGACCGATCGCGGACTTTGCAGCGGCTTGTGTCTGTGCAATTCTAATCATAGGCGAACTTCGAAAGGTAACAAAGTTGTCAAGAGAGCATACCATGATGAATTCTCTAGAACACCATAGCTTGGATTGTCCTATACCTAACGTACATGATTAATGAATGCCCCGTCTTGCGATTTTAAAAGTATGTCTTATCATGTCTAGTGTAAGTGCACGGGAATGCGATTTTAAAGCACACAGACAGCGCGGCAAATCTTGCACATGTTGTAGACCACACCCCAGTCCCACAAGAGGTGTATGCGCGACACAGCAAACTTATAACGTGACAGTGAAAACTTTGCGACACGCTCTGTAGTGACTTTTTGCTAGTCACACAGCAATAAAGTCCTCTATTTTGTTGATGTAGCAGCACACGTTCGTTTATCGACTGTTAGTGTGATAGCGTACTAATTTGATATTATATTAATAACCTAAATGCTCTGCACCAGTTAACATCAGAGCATTTATATACTTATTATTTATGCGATAAAAAATGATTTTGCCGTCTCTGCGATATGTTACGATGTCTGCGTCACGTAAGATTTTTAATTGATGTGATGTGGT
>JAITLB010000260.1 GCA_031278175.1 Christensenellaceae bacterium | reverse complement strand
CTGTAACACTCACTACCGCATCAAAGCAGTACGCAACAATAAATTCACTATTTCAGTTAAAAGTTAATTCAGATACTCCAGGCAATGCTACCATTGAATATACTATTACGTTCACTGATGGCATTATGTCAAACGATTTAGAAAATAAATATGCACTTAATAAGAAAGTTAAAGTTTTTAATTCTATAAGCGATGCAAATTTAAGCACGGCTATCGTAACCAGCACGAGTCAGCTTTTGAAAATAGAAGGATACGACTTGAAAGCCACATATGGGACTAATAGTTTTAAATATAAACAAGCATATACAAGCACCTATTACACCATCTCAAGTGATGGATCAATTACTATAAAAAGCAAAGTCGTGAACCATAGTACAGGATTGGTACGGATCACTTACTACAGCGAACAAGAATATAACAACATAACAGTAGTGTATTCTAAATCAGTATATATTACTGTAGATATTAAAACCAGTTTTGCAGTTACAGCATCAGAAAATTTAAAAGACGTGGGTGAGGTTAGATCAGAAACATTTAATTCATTCTCTAACATATCAGAACTTATAACTATTGGATATACCGAAGCTGCGGTAGTTGTGAGTTTTAATGCCAGGGCAGAGTCATTGCTAGGAGGCGAACTACAATTACGTGTAATGTCCATCACGGGGAGTCAATTAGGGAGCAGGATATTTGGACCAAAATTAGCTTGGCAAACTAATCCATTTGTATATTCGTTCAAGTGCTCAATAGATGGCTTTAACAATTCTAACGGGATGTTCAGCGTCCAATGGTCGAAAACTGGCTGGGCCGAATACTGTATAGGTAGCAGAACTATAACAATTACTTTGAGGTAGAAATTTCAATGACAATAAAAAAAAGACGCAAATTAATAATAACGATAGTGTGTTTGATACTATTTATACTTTTGTTTGTCACATACATCTATCTTATAATTCCGCTACATGGGAGAGAATCAGAGTTATCTTTATATGAATTTGATAAAGATCTCCAATTTTGCGAAAAATATGGTTTCAATATCGATATTACAGGTGAAGAGTATAAGATCTTATATCTATCAGATTTGCACTATTTGGGGCTTGCGATATACGATAGTAAAATAGATAAGAATGTAAAGGCATTAGTCAAAAAAGAAGCGCCTGACTTGATTGTTTTATTAGGTGACCAAACATCGAGTCCATTCAATGAGAAGGTGTATCGTCATTGTGTATCTCTTTTTGACAGTTTCGAATTACCATGGGCATTGGTATTTGGAAATCATGATGATGACTGGCACGCTGATAAAGCATATTTGTCACTCATGCTAAGGAAAAGCAAATATTTGCTTTACTTAGACGGACCTAATATCGGTGGCTTAGGTAACTATTTTATAAATTTCAGATACCAGGAGAAACCAATTCACACATTATATCTTATGGACTCAGATGATAATGGTGTTAGTTTAATAAGCAAATTTGACTGGAAATTTGCTAAGCACAGGCTTGAGATTGAAGTAGACAGAGAACTCCTTGACTGGTATGAGTGGGCGGTTGCGGGTAATAATACCAGCTCTACAATAGCTACGCATATACCGCTTTTAGAGTATGAAATTGCATATGATAATGCTGAACAAAATGACACAGTTTTGCGTGGTCTGCGCCGCGAAAGGAATGACAGTTACGAGGTTAATATTGGACTGTTTGACAAGATAACGGCATTGAAATCAACCAAAGCAGTAATTGCAGGACACAATCATAAAAATGATTTTGCTGTAATATATCAAGATGTTCAACTTATGCACTGTGTTACGAGTGGGTTTACCACAGATGGTGTCGATGGAATTCACGGTGGCACAGTTTCTATTATTAATAAGGATGGAACTACAACATTTGATAATGTCTATTATGATTGAGTTGAAAGCTCGTCTTTGTTGAGCGCAAGCAATGTTAGATTAATTCTGAGCTTTAATATTGTCTATAACAAAAGGCTCGACAATGCATTTAAATATAATGCTACTATATTAAAAATTATATTGTATAAATTGGGTTTGTCTGCAGTTAGTGTAGATATGTCTTTTGTGTATATATTCGGGTGAGACGCAGAATATTGCCTTGGATCTGTAATGTTTAAAATTCAAAAGTTCTTGGCATATTCTCTAGGACGCTAAGGGAATGCGTGTCAATATTTAACTTAGTCATCGATCTATTAAGAATAATAATCCCATCCTAGTACTAGTTGCGCCATGAAAACTTTTCTAGCGAAACTATTCTCTAGATACTATGCAATCATTAGGCATTTAGGTATATGATTTAATTCGGCGATCTAGCATAATTCATGCGGTCGATTGTAGCATAAACTTCTGTGATTAAAATCCCTAGCAAACTAAGATTACTGAAAAGAATAAGATTTAGATTATAGGTAACATTTCATTTTGACATGTTGACATGATAGAGAATATATATACCATTATTTTGCATCAATAAACCTTTTAAAGAAGTGGTTTGTGTGAGTAGTTATAAAGTTATTATGCAATGAAGACTTGCTATAATTTAATATTAGAGTTTGTCGAATAAATTTTCCTTCTATATAAAACCCCTCTATGCAACATTAATTTGCACAGAGGGGAAAAAAATGAGGTACTTAAACTGGCATGTTTGATTAGGACTATTTTACAAGTCTAAATGTAAAACAATATTTTAGACTTGGTGCTAGTACTATTTTTAAATTGTGACCTGTTTACAAGGGTTATTTTAACCTTGTATGATAAGGCATTCAAATAGAAATTAAGCACCAGATGCTAGTGGCTTCATTTAACCATGATGGTCTTACAACATTATATTGAAGCACGATACAAAAAGAACTACAACAAGTTTGAATATTTACAAATTGTAAGTGGCATCGCGTGCTACAAATTTAAATAATATCGCAAAATTTGTTTAGCGCATTGTAAACCCTTCTTTTTGTAGTTTGTTAACTATGTTAGACAAGTAGTCAATGAACTCAGCATTGTTGTTAGATTTAACTAGCATGGATATGAGTGATTCCGTTGCGTCTTGTTGCTCTCCAGAGGATAGCATTTTTCTCACGGCCCATATTCCTTCTAATTCTTGTTGATCAAGCAACAACTCTTCTCGCCGTGTTCCACTGCGATTGAGATCGATAGCTGGGAATATGCGTTTTTCTGATAGTTTTCTATCTAGATGTATTTCCATATTACCAGTTCCTTTGAATTCTTCATAAATAACATCATCCATGCGGCTTCCAGTATCAACTAGTGCTGTAGCAATAATTGTTAAGCTACCACCGTTTTCGATGTTGCGTGCTGCGCCGAAGAATCTTTTGGGGTTGTGGAGTGCGCCTGGGTCAATACCACCGCTTAGTGTTTTTCCTGTAGGTGTTATAACAAGGTTATAAGCACGTGCAAGTCGTGTAAGACTATCCATTAGAATAACAACGTCTTTACCTAATTCTGTAAGGCGTTTAGCTCTTTCTAATACCATTTCAGCTGCCTTGGTGTGATGGTCGGCTAGTTCATCAAATGTCGAATAGACCACCTCGCCTTTAATACTACGTTGCATGTCAGTAACTTCTTCTGGGCGCTCATCAATCAAGAGAACTATGAGATGTGCTTCTGGATAGTTAAAAGAAATACTATGTGCGATCTTTTTCAAAAGTGTCGTTTTTCCTGCTTTAGGAGGACTTACAATCATACCTCTCTGACCTTTTCCGATTGGAGAGACTAAATCAATCGCGCGGATAGCAAAGTCATTTTTGGTGTTTGGAATTTCAAGTCTGAGTCTTGAGTCAGGATAAATTGGTGTAAGGGCATCAAAGTTTTTTCTTGTTGCTGCACTTGCTGGTGGCAATTCATTTATTGATTCGATTTCTACAACACTCCACGGCCTGTTATCTGTAGTTTTTTTGACTTGTGCTACAACATAGTCGCCTTTTCGAAGTCCATATTTGCGAATTTTCGTTGATGCAATATATGCATCGCGGTCGCCTTGTTGATAATTTTCGGCTCTCAAGAATCCAAAACCATCTGGACACAACTCCAATATTCCAGAGCGCACTTCTAGTGTTTCTGGTTCGTCAACAACTGGAGGTTGTTGCGGTAGTTGTCTAAAATGATCTTGTACTGGCTGATTAGGTCTTTGTTCTTGCTGCGCGCGATAATCATATGGTCCTGGTCTGCGTTGTGCTTCATTTATTGGTGGCTTAGGCTCATACTGTCTTTGTACAGGTGGGCGCTGTTGTGGGGGCGCATTATATCGTGGCTGTTGTGGAGGAACCCCAATATTTTGATTGTATCCTTGCTGAGGCACTGCCTTATTCATTTGTGGAGAATTAGGGTTTACTGGATAAGGTGTGCGTTGTGGTGCATTTTGATGTGTTTGTTGATATCCGTGTTGTTGATGTGGGTAAGTTCCCTGTTGTGGATTTTGATGCGTTTGTTGCACGTATTGGTTTTGCTGTGGCATCTGATTATTGGGATATGTCGAATGCGGATATTGCGCACCAGCCTGTTGTGGCGCATAACTAGCATGTTGTTGAACTGGTGGATACGGACTTTGTTGTCTAGGTTGTTGTGGATATTGCGAATGCTGATTTGGCGCTTGCTGGTTGTTGTACATCGGTTGATGTGGCGCAGCTGCATGCTGTTGTTGCATGTACTGTGGTGCGCGCTGTTGAGGCGCGTACGGTGATTGTACAGGCTGCATAGCACCAAGTTGAGGCATGCGTGGTTGCACTGGTGGCATCACTGGTTGAACTGGCATCGCTGGTTGTGCTTGCATGACGGGTGTCACTGGTGGCATTGTTGGAGGTGTCATGACGGGTTGTGCTACTGGCGGTCTCTGCATTTCTGCTACCATTGTCGGTTGACTGGGTGGCACTGGACGTGGCATTTGCTGCATTTGTTGCATAGACACCTGGGACATTGACATTTCAGTAGGTTTTACACCCATGATGTTTTCAATATCAGGTTTATATGGGCGCGAAGCGCGTTTTTTCTGCAGATCTTCAGGAATGTCTACAACTTGTTGTGGTTGTTGCGGTTCGTGAAGCTGTGGAGCACTAGATATATCACTAGCACTGGGGTCTTGTTTAGAAAAGATGTAATCGACTAGTTCTGCTTTTTTGAGCGTCAACACAGATGTGTGTCCAAGCTTGCGTGCTTGCTCTCGCAAGCTCCAGATAGTCGACCGTTCGAGTTCATCTCTGGTTTTTATTTCCATATTAAATTGCCTCTAAATTAATTTGCGAGTGTTTAAGCAAAATTTGTGCTTAAATCAATTCGATATATTTCCCGTTTCTTCCACAGTGCCTAGTGCTTAAGAATTTCACCAGGTCTTACCATCGTGTCCACAGGCGTACCTTTCGGCTAAAAGCCGTAGTATTTAAACTGTTTAAAGTCTAGTATAAGACTTATATTTATAATCTAACTATAAGTGCATTGCAATTTGCTAAGCGCTATAATGCCTGCAAATGCAAAGCCAACACTTGAATAGAATTAAATTTAATGTTTAAGATTTGAGCACATAAAATTACATTGTGCTCGACCCGTTTTGCTTGCTCTATTTAAACGCGAATTTTATGGTGCATCTTTAGCAATATCAAATTATTAGACAAATTAAGATATCTAACAAAAGCTACACAAATTATTTTGCACCTATTATTCGAGAAACAATACAAAAACGAGAGTTATATAGGAGGTGTTCACATATATACTTATCCTTTCGTTAATCGTTAGTATATGCGAGTATTAACGCTTAAAAATAACAACTTTAGTTTTTTCACCACTAAAGTCGGCTCGATCGTATTCGACTATCTCACTACCTAAATACTCAACATCGGACGGATTAAAGAGATCAATAAACTCATCAAAATCATTGTTATCTCCGCGATGCCAGTTGCGATGTTCGCACTTCATCGGTACAACAACATCAGGCATTAACATGTCTACGTATTCTTTTGCTTGAGACACATCTAATGCTTTCCCAGGGTTTATTGGGATAAAAAGAATGTTAACCATACCGATCAGTTCAGCTAGCATAGGAGATAAATCTTCACCTATGTCACCCAAATGACATATTTCCACTCCGTCCATTCGAATTTTGTAGACAATATTCCGACCTCTAATCTTACCTTTTTCCGAGTCGCGATAACTTAGAAACCCGTTCAATCTGACTCCATCTAATTCATGGAAGCCAGGTGTTTCAATTATCAATTTACCTTTCTCGCCTGTTTGAACCAGTGAAGAGTCGTGTCCTTTGTGACTAATAGTAACAACGTCTGCTACCGTTTGCGGGAAACGTATATCGGTTTTGCTTGAGTCGTACGGATCAGTTACAATGCTAATTCCAGTACTCTCCGTCAATTTAAAAGCTCCGAGTCCTAACCACTCGATTTTCATTAAATGTGACCATCCTTGCGCTGTTTAACGCATATATTGTTAGATACTCTCGATAAAATTATTTGAGAGTTATGATTTTGTGTGACTATAATGTGCCACAGGCTTGAATTTTCTTGTTTACTAAAGTGAAGAGTCAAATAATTCAAGCGAATTTGAGAGGTTTAATCAAAAGCCTTATGCTATGACTTTACCACATTTTTGAGTATCGCTCCATAATTTAAGCACATTTATGCGTTTGGTGGTTCGATGCTCTATTAAAATAAATTACAGTGTGTCTATACTGCCATTTAACAGGTATTTGTTTAAAAACCAAATACACCACACTATATTAAGATTCCGTGATCTTTCTCGACCGTTAACACAACTTGTTTCACAGTCAATAATTAACAACTTTTTACTTGTTAATGCAGTTAATTCACTGAATTTACAATTTGAGTGGAGTCTTTAAAAGATCAATTTTTCCGTAGTTGTATAAATACGCGCTAGAAATCGGAAAATTTGGATGTAGCATCTGCTACTAACTAAGCGATGAATCACAATAAATGATCGTCACTTAAATCATCTCTCTTGCTATTGACGAGCGATATGTGTTTTTCAAAATTGAGTTAATTTAAGAGATTTTTACTGTTATCGCTAAAGGTAACTCAAATTTTATAATGCGACATTGCGCAAAACAACGCACATTCTATTTATTGATATCGACAGAAAATGAACGATTCAATATACTCTACCGTATAATCTATATCGATAATCTTTAAGTACCTATAGATTATACTACAAAAGATTCGATATTGCAATTGTTTAAGCGAAACATATGCAAATTTCCCTTTTTAAATGGTTACTTTTATTTTCCGATAAGTTCATGTATGCGATCTGCGGAATTTAATAGCGGTGATACTGACTTGTTTTGGTTACAAGATGAAATTATATAAGCTATATACTTTGACAGATCAGCGCAAATAAACCACTTCTCTTTTGCTAGTTCGTCTTTTAGGTAAGTAAGATTTGTGCTAAGCACCGCAGAAAATAATCCTTTGCGATATGCGTCAGCAAAAATTTTAACTCCTTTAGTAAATAGCGCGTAAGTTGCCATTAAGAATATCTTTCTTGCACCACGAGCTTTGAGATCAGAACAGAGATTTAACATTGACTCGCCTGTTGCGATAATGTCGTCTGCTACGAATATGTCTTTCCCGCGTACGTCTAACCCTATATATTCATGTGCGACTATTGGATTGCGCCCGTCTACTACGTTAGCATAGTCGCGACGTTTATAAAACATTCCTAGATCGACACCTAATACTGAAGCGTAGAATATATTTCGATTCATCGCGCCTTCGTCAGGACTTACAACCATGAAAGACTTTGGATCAAATTTGACTTCTGGGAAATTTGCTACGAGTGCTTTGAGCACTTGATATGTAGGAAAGAAATTGTCAAAACCCATTAACGGTACTGCGTTTTGCACTCTAGGGTCATGCGCGTCAAACGTTACTACATCACGTACACCCATATGGAACAACTCTTGGAGCATTTGCGCCGCATCTAAAGATTCTCTGCTGTTGCGCCTATGTTGTCTGCCACCATATAGAACTGGCATAATAACGGTAATGCGCTCGGCCTTTCCACCAGCCGCGCTGATTATGCGTTTTAGATCGGCATAATGATCATCTGGCGACATTGAGTTCTGCTGTCCATAAAAGTCATACTTTACATTATAATTGCCGACATCGACAAGAATATAAACGTCATAACCACGTACGCTTTCCTCTATTATTCCCTTACCATCACCTGTTGAAAAGCGTGGACACTGTGTCTCAATGATAAACGTGTCCTTTTTAAATCTTGGATTTTTAAAACCGACATCTTTGTTGTACCATGATACAAGATAACTATCGATTAGCTTTCCTAATTTCTCAGCTCCTTTAAGTACGATTAAACCTAATGGAGCAACTGGGGATGCATTGTCAAAAACGGTCGTAAAAAATGTTGGCATCATTTCCTCCGCGATCTGTATTCAATAACCGCGCACTTAGATATGGATTAAACCACGTAGAGGCGCGTTTTGACAAATGAAAAGATGCCAATTTTATAGATTCCATATAAATAGATGATTATATTAGCTGTTGTAATTTCAATAGCAATGATCTGTCTGGATTTGCTTAGATTATTAACTATTTATATATGCCAATTTAGGATTGCTTTTAGACACAAATGAACAAAGGATATAAATGAATATTTGCCCAAATACCGTTTTATATGAAGTCTAAAAGTTCATTCTTCTTGCGATGTCCGCTGTTTAATTACTACATCAATGTTAGTCCCATCGTTTATAGAAGCTGTAAAGGCACTAGGATTTTCAACATCGTTATATTTGATTGATACAACGTCATCGCATTCCATTGAAATGGCTTCGCCGAATAATATAGTTATTTCTGCTATGGTCATGTTTAACTCCTTGCTTTAAAAGAAATATACTGAATTCATTATATACATTATTTATATACACGTAAAGCTTTTTAACGGCTTTTCATGCAATTTAAGTCGTTGAATTTCATTTGCAATTGGTGAGCGGGCAAACAAGCGCTTTTGCGCGCTTAAAACTGCTTAATGAATTAACAAAACATCTTTAATTATAGTATATGCAAAGTCTAAATAACATATTCATTAGCTTAATAGCAAATAGAAAATTCTGGACGGCTACGTGCTTGAAATAGACAAAGAATATTGACTAGTGCTGACTTGGGGTATTGTTTAAGCGTATTCCTAGATAAAATTCCGTTCATTAATTAGAGATATCATCTGCACGACTAAGCAAAAAAATAAACATGTTCATTATTTAGGCATTCATGTTTAGTCAACTTCAAGCATTATGGTAACAAATGGTAAACAAATCTCTTAAATATATCCATTATAAATATCCATTTGAATTATTTTATTGAAAAATATCTAATAATTTATGGGTAGAGGTAATCTAAATAATGGAGGATTTGATTTGTGGATCAAATTGTTAAATTTCAAGATAGACTTATCGAATTGATGGAAGATAGGCATATGAAAAGTGTCGACCTGGCAAAAATGTTAGGTGTCTCAAAACATGCTATAAAGAGGTGGAGGCATTCTGATCGATTTGGGCTTAAGATACATAACATTTTAAATCTCTGCGATATATTTAATTGTTCGATTGAGTTTATAACAGGCCGCTCAAATGATGTAATTAACTATACACCTAAGCCATGTCCACCATTCTATGAACGGCTTCGCGCATTGATGGCTGATAAGAATATAACGAGATATAAAATAGTTAGGGATAACGTTATTTTAGACGGGTACTTTACAAACTGGAAACGTGGCAGAGTTCCGCGATTGTCTTGTCTAATTGCCATCGCCGATTACATGGGGTGCACCTTAGACTACCTGCTTGGTAGAGATGATGAATAGATTTGATAATTGTTACTAAAGGGATTTTAAGTCTGTGAGCTTTGAAGTGTAATACAGTACAATTGTTGGGAAATGATGACAGCTTTTCCGATTTGATTTTCCCATCGATATAAATTCATATTCTTTTGCTGTAAACTTTGATCCCAATGCTATTTCTGATTTGGTGTAGTGACAAGCATTTATTTAGAAACGATTAACTAATTAAAAACAGGTAATCAACACAGTAATATCCAGTTTGGCATTTTAAACTGGGTGTTTTGTTGCCTCAACAGTCAATTAACAAGATGTGCGCAAATTTAAATATCACTGTCATCAAGAGACGGTTTCAATTACTTAAGCCAAATTTTTAGCTTAAATAAAGAGGATCCATTTTAAATTTGCCATTACATGACAGCAAACAAACTCTGATTATATAGTGTTTGCGTTGTATTAATCTTCAAAACTGACTATGATATTAACTGATGTTGGTGAGTGTCGGATCAACTCCTATTAGTAGTTTGCGTATTTTTAAGCGCCATTGTTTGATTGCTACCCTATCGTATTTTTCTGGTATTGAAAGTCCGAGCTTGTAACCTAAATTCATTGATGTTAATACTTTGTTTAATTTAAGTAGCAACTTAGGATGTTTATATCCAGCAAGAAATCTTTTCAACTTGTCTAAACTATTCAATTTTAGTCTTTCACCACGTGAAATTACCGCTAAATCAGAGTCCAACAATAGTCCTGCCGCGACAATCTTGTTCAATGTTTTAGGTTCAATGCTTAACATCCAACGTTTCATATAGTCAATGGCAATATGATCAGCACCGAATAATTTGAATACTGAAACTTGATATTTCCAGAGCAATTCAGCTGTGAATTTATCATTATCATTTATAGAGAGTATGACTCTACATAGTATGTCCGATGCTTTTATAGAAGATGCGATACCGCTACCAAGCATTGGTATAGTCATGAAAGCGACATCGCCTATCATAACATATCCATTAGCGACAATTTGCGTTAGTGGATAGCGGATTGGAATCTGCTTAATAATACCACCGTGTAATATATTTTCGCCCAAACACGGGTTGTTTTTTCTTAAATCACATAATGCGGTTGTTATGTATTCGTCAGTAATTTTTTTAGTTGTGCCGATTAGCACATCGACACTATCACGTCTATCAATACACCAGCTTATCCCAGAGTGCGCCATATGTCTAAGATAAGCTTTATTTGTATAGGTCTCTGCTACCGCATTAGTACGGTCAAAATACGCTCTGTATGCGTAAAAAATTTCAGAAGCAATAGGTACGTCATCAATACTGAATTTGCGAACAAACGAAGATCGCAATTTAGAATTTATACCTGAACAGTCTATTACCAAATCTGCAAAATACTCACTTCCATTGATGATCGCGCCTGTTATCATTCCATCTGCTAGTATCAGTTCAGATGCCGTTGCGCCAAAAACAACATTAGCACCAGCTAAAATAACCTGATCTAACAAATGATAAGAAAATGTTTTTCTATCAATCGAATAATCGGTGTGTTCGGGTGACTGTGGAACTTGTATATAAAACTCGTTGTTAGGTGTAACAAACGTCCAGGGGAGTTTGTCGGCATGACCTTTAGGTGGTAGTGGCGCTAATCCTGTAGAAAATACACCTCTCTCTACATCATCTGACCAATCATAAGACAAGTGCTCGCGAGTTCCACTTTCAAAAAGCGTAATAGCAAATTTTTTGGATTGCGCTAGTTTCAATGTGATCATCAAACCTGCTACACCAGCTCCGATTATAATTATTTCGCGCTTCGCTTTATTTTCTTCCATGACATAAGATCTCAATTTTAATATTCCAATTATAATACAATTTTATCAAAATTAAAAACGTTTGACTGTAATGCAAAGTGATAAGTGCACATAATTTAGTTTAGTGGATAATTCAGATCGTTTAGTAGAGCTTTTTCACTCTATTATAGAAAGTTAGACACACTATTTAGCACTAGATAATTCAGATCGTTAAACCGAGCGGTTTTCGGTGCATTATAGAAAGCTAGAAACATTTTTTCTCCCCCTTCAAACATCTCAG
Organism: Christensenellaceae bacterium; assembly: GCA_031278175.1. Classification (GTDB taxonomy): domain Bacteria; phylum Bacillota; class Clostridia; order Christensenellales; family DTU072; genus JAITLB01. The sequence goes on along the minus strand of JAITLB010000260.1, from coordinate 221 downwards.
CTCTGCTTAGATGTTTGAAGGCAAGCATACCCGTGATTGCGACCATGTGCACTACTTTATATAATTTGAGAATATATATATCTCGCGTTAGGAATCTTTGGACTTGTAGTAAGGCGCGGAAAATCAAAGTAATATTTTTAAAAGTCTCAGCACTGATGAGAGTTTTAAGCAAAGGCAATTTGATTGGAGTTAGAGGTCTGTTTATTGATGTGTGTAGAAAT